>JAFOYK010000068.1 GCA_017424665.1 Oscillospiraceae bacterium | reverse complement strand
GGAGGAAAAGGAATTGCAACCGCTCTCGGAGCGATGTTTGTTCTTAACTGGATCGCTTTCGTAACGATTGCGGTTGGAATAGCGCCGATGGTTTTTATTATAAAAATCGTTTCTGCGGTTTGCCTTTGCGGAACTTCCCTTTATCCGGTGCTCAACTTCGTAATTCTTTTCCTTCAGGGGAAAAGTTTCTTCGGTGAAGTTGTTCCCTATACCGTAATGTCGCTTCTTATGGCTCTTTTGATTTTCTGGGCTCACAGAGAAAACATCAAACGTTTAAGAAGCGGAACAGAACCTTCTTTCGGGAGCAGAAAAAAATGATTACAGAAAAATTTCCTAAATTAAAAGGAACCAATCTTTCGAAAAGCAAAAAAAGAATTATAGCAACTTCTGTTATAACTTTTGTTGTTTTTATGTTTTTTATCTGGCTCGGGGTTGGAATGTATATTTACGTTCCCGAGGAAAGCAGGGGAGAACTCTGGCCCGTTTTCGGAATGTATGCGGTTTTTCCAATGCTGATTTTTTTCTTCGGAGTAAAAAGAGTATATTCAATTCTTAACGGTGAAGAAGAGGAACCGAAAGATTCGGAAAAAGATGAAGATGAAAATTAAAAAAAGCGGCTCAGAAGAGCCGCTTTTATTTTTTTAAAGAACAAAAAAAGAGCAGTCGTTTCCGACTGCTCTTTTTTTGTTAACATGTTAAATATGGTGTTCGAACACTGAAAATACCCCGGAAAAGCGCTATTTCCGAGGAAATAAGCTACTTAATCTCTAAAAATTAGATAGCGCGGGTAACTTTACCGGAACGCAGGCAACGAGTGCATGCATATACGTGGCAAGGTTTGCCATCAACAAGAGCTTTTACGCGACGAACGTTAGCTTTCCAGGTTCTGTTGGAACGTCTGTGGGAGTGGGAAACTTTGATACCGAAGCTTACACCTTTTCCGCAGAAATCACATTTGGCCATAGTGGCACCTCCTTTGTTCTATCAGAAAGTCAACGTTCGTATTATATCAAACTTCAACTAAAAAAGCAAGTAGTTATCGGCATTTTTTCCAAATTATTTTGATTTTTTTATAATAAAGGTAAATTTATTTTTATTTAACAAAAAATTAACCTTTTTTAATAAAAAAACCGACCGCTTTCGCCTTGTAATAATTGCCGGTTTCCTATATAATATATATTTAAGTAATTATATTTAATTTTAAGGAGAAACCGATGCCGTCTTTTTTTTCTTCCGATATACAGGACGTTGTTTATAAACTTTTGATCTCTTTGATAATTTCGCTTGTGGCGCTTCCAATCCATGAATATGCACACGGTTATGCCGCTTACAGAATGGGCGATAACACCGCTTACAGACAGGGAAGACTTACCCTGAATCCTCTTGTCCATATCGATCCTTTGGGAACTTTGGCTCTTATTCTTTTCGGTTTCGGTTGGGCAAAACCTGTTTAGATAAACCCGCTTAATTTTGAAAACCCAAAAAAAGGAATGATGCTTTCCGCTCTTGCGGGTCCGCTTTCCAATGTCGGGCTTGCTTTCATTTCAATGATTTTCTATAAGCTCAGCTATATTCCGGTATATATGGGAATGTCCGGCGCGTTCATTATGACAGTCCAGACTTTTCTTCTTTATATGATTTCGATAAATATAACTCTTGCGGTTTTCAACTTTATTCCGATCCCTCCGTTCGACGGTTCAAGAATTGCGACTTATTTTCTTCCGCAGCGAATTTATTTCAAAATCATGCAGTATGAAAACATAATTTTCATTGGTTTGCTTGTAATTCTCTGGCTCGGTTTCCTTGATGGTCCCATCAGTTTTGTAAGCACTTCCGTTACCGGAATTCTTGATTTTATCACAAGACCCATAGATTGGCTTACAGCCGTTTTGACAGCGAGATTTTAAATTTTAACATTTGGAGATAGAATTTTGAGCGAAAAACTTAACTATAAGCTGGAGGCGTTTGAAGGACCTCTCGACCTCCTGCTTTTCCTTATTCAAAAGCACAAACTCAATATCTGCGATATAAACATTTCGGAACTTCTGGAGCAGTATACACAGTCCATAAAAGATATCGAAAACTTTGAGGATATGGATGGGGCGGCGGAATTCCTTGAAATGGCCGCAAGGCTTGTTTATATCAAAACCGCGATGCTTCTTCCCCGATATGATGACGAAGGCGAAAAACTCCGCCAGGAACTTCAGGGAGAACTTATCGAGTATCAGACCTGCAAACTTGTTGCGGCGGAACTTAAGGAAAGATTCTGCGGAAACAGCGTTTTTTCAAGAAAACCCATGCCCATCGAAGCGGATAATACTTATGCAAGGATCCATCCTTCGGAAGATATTCTTAAAGCATATCTTTCCGCTCTTGGAAGAAAACAGCGCAAGCTCCCGCCGCCCGTAGAGGCCTTCAGCGGCGTTGTACATAAGAAACTGGTATCTGTTCCTTCAAGAGCGATAATCCTTTTAAAGAACCTTTACAGGCGCACAAAGCTTAAATGGAACGAACTGTTTGCCGGCTCAACCAGAAGCGAGAGCGTGGCAATGTTCCTTGCCGTTCTTGAACTTGTTAAAAACGGAAGAATAAGTGTTGATGAAAACAACACAGTTGAACTTAATAAAAATGTGAAACGTAAAAAAATGAAGGAAGGTGACGAAACTGCAGCTGGAACAATATGAAAAAATTGCCGAAGCAATTCTTTTTGCCGGCGGAGAACCCGTTGACCAGAAAGTTGTTGCAATGGCAATGGAACTTGATGAAGATGCCGCTGTTGCGGTTCTTGAAAGTCTTAAAACAAAATATGAAAAATTCGAAGGCTCCATCGAGGTTCGCCGTTTAGATACCCAGTGGCAGCTTTGCACCAAAGCGGAATTTGAACCCTATATACGAAGCGCTTTTGAGATTAAACGAAATGCGCCCCTTTCCCAGGCAGCCCTCGAAGTTCTTGCGATAATCGCTTATAACCAGCCGGTAACAAGAGCTTTTGCAGAACAGGTCCGCGGGGTGGATTCTTCCGGCGTAATTTCCACCCTTGTTGAAAAAGGCCTTATCGAAGAAGCGGGAAGGCTCGATCTTCCCGGTAAGCCCATTGCTTACCGCACAACTCCGCTTTTCCTCCGTTCCTTCGG
>JAFOYK010000103.1 GCA_017424665.1 Oscillospiraceae bacterium | reverse complement strand
TTTATAAGTTTTGCCTTGGGCATATCGTCTTCAAGTTCGATTGCCTCTTCGGGAATTTTCTTTTCGTTTTCTTCCAAAACGGGTTCCTCCGT
Organism: Oscillospiraceae bacterium; assembly: GCA_017424665.1. Classification (GTDB taxonomy): domain Bacteria; phylum Bacillota; class Clostridia; order Oscillospirales; family Ruminococcaceae; genus UMGS1668. The sequence continues at coordinate 3,618 of JAFOYK010000103.1, read as the reverse complement.
TCTTTTTAATTACCTCCTCAGAGGAGGAGGGGGACCGTCGAAGACGGTGGAGGAGGGATTTTTATTACCCTCCGGGTAATTGGGTTATCCCTCTTTCGTCAAAACCTTCGGTTTTGCCACCTTCCCCTCTGGGAAGGTTTTTAACAAAGGGAGGCTTTTATATCAGTCGTCGAGTTTATCTTCAAGCTCTTCGGCTTTTTCTTCAAGTTCCTCTATTTTATCTTCAAGCTTTTCCTCAAGGTCTTCGTCTTCGGTTTCCTCAAGTTCGGCTTCAAGAGCTTCGATTTCTTTTTCGATTTCTTCAAGTTCGGCTTCGGCGGCTTCTTCCTCTGCTTCTTCAGCGGCTTCGCGTTCGGCCATTATTTTTTTACCTTCTTCGATTTTTGCGTTAGCCCATGCCATGAATTCTTCGATGTTTGCGCCGGCTTCAAGCATAACTTCTTTTGCTACGAAAAGCTGGTTTGCAAGGGTGAATTCAAGATAGACAACGTTTTCACTTTCCCAGCAGCGGTTGAACATTCCCCATTCAAAGAATTCATCGCGGGGAGCGGCTTTTTCAAGAACACCGTCTTCATAGCAGGCAAGAACGATTTCGTTTGTGAGATATGCGCTGGATTTATAATAATCCGCGGTTGCTTTTTCAAGGCGTTTCGGGAATTTCTGATAGAAAGTGAGAAAATGGTAAGTGAGAAAACCGGACATAAGGAAAACAAGGAAATAGAACATAAATCCGGTGTAGCTTATCCATTCGAAGAAGGTTCTTCCTTTTTCAAGATATTCCGGAAGGTCGAAATTCAAAACGGAAAGAACCGCAAAAACAAGGGTAATTGCGCCCATTATAAGGCCGAAAGCTCTTTTAAGCTGTTTGTCTCTTGCAATTGCCGGAGCGGAAACGGTGTCGTTATATTCGCGGTAAATTTCAAGAGTGGGAATATGTCTGAATTCATATTTCGGCTCGCCATAGGCGGAAACTTCAAGTCTTTTGATTTCGGGCTTCGGTTTCGGTTTTCTTCTGAAAATATTGAATGCCATTTTAAATTTCCTCCTGTTTCTTAAACGTCAAGGTTCTGAACGTATTTTGCGTTGGTTTCGATAAATTCGCGGCGGGGTTCAACTTTGTCGCCCATAAGGATGGTGAAAACTTCGTCCGCGGCGGCAGCGTCTTCAAGTTCAACGCGAAGCATGATTCTGCGTTCGGGGTCCATAGTTGTTTCCCAAAGCTGTTCGGGGTCCATTTCACCAAGACCTTTATAGCGCTGAACGTCGCTCTTTTTGGTGCCTTCGGGGTTAAGTTCCGCAAGAAGGCGGTCTCTTTCTTCGTCGGAATAAGCGTAGCGAACGGTTTTTCCAACGGTTACTTTATAAAGAGGGGGCTGAGCGATATATATATGTCCTTCTTCAATAAGAGGACGCATATAGCGGAAGAAGAAAGTGAGCAGAAGGGTTCTGATATGAGAACCGTCAACGTCCGCATCGGCCATGATGATTATTTTTCCGTAACGGAGTTTTTCAAGGTCAAGCTCATCGCCGATTCCGCAGCCAAGGGCGGTTACGACGGGAGTTAATTTATCGTTGTTATAAACCTTATCGATTCGGGCTTTTTCAACGTTGAGCATTTTACCCCAAAGAGGGAGAATTGCCTGGAAGGTTCTGTCACGACCCATTTTTGCGGAGCCGCCTGCGGAGTCACCCTCTACGATATAGATTTCGGTTCTTACGTTGTCGCGGTCGGAACAGTCGGCAAGTTTGCCCGGAAGGGAAGCGCTTTCGAGAACGGATTTTCTTCTTGCGTTCTCTCTTGCTTTTCTTGCGGCTTCTCTTGCTCTTGCGGCGCCGAGAGATTTTTCAAAAATTGCTTTGGCAACCTGGGGGTTTTCTTCGAAATAGGTCTTAAGCTTTTCATAAAGCATTTTATCGACCATGGTTCTCATTTCGGTGTTGCCAAGCTTGGTTTTGGTCTGTCCTTCAAATTCCGCATCGGTGAGTTTAACGGAAATTACAGCGGTAAGGCCTTCGCGAACGTCTTCACCGGAAAGATCCTTATCGTTATCTTTAAGAAGTTTCTTTTCTCTTCCGTAATCGTTGAAAGCCTTACGAAGGGCGTTTTTAAAACCGGTTTCGTGCATACCGCCATCAATGGTGTGGATATTGTTTGCAAAGCTTAAAATAACATCGTTATAGCTGTCGTTATACTGCATTGCAACTTCCGCGGTAGAATCGCCGTTTCTGGCGGAAAAATAGAGGACTTCCGGATGGATGGTTTCCAGACCTTTTTTCTTGTGGATATACTCCACAAAGGATTTTATGCCGCCTTCATAATGGAGAACCTCGCTGCGGATATTTTCTTCATCGCGTTTATCGGAAAATTTGATTTTGATTCCCGCGTTAAGGAAAGCCTGTTCGCGCAGACGGTTGATGAGCACGTCGTATTCATATTCAAGGGTTTCGAAAATCTGGTCATCGGCCTTGAAAAGAACTGAAGTACCTTTTTCATCGGTATCGCCGATTATTTCAAGGTCGCCTTCGGCGACGCCGCGTTTAAAGCGCTGTTTATAAACATGTTCGCCGTCTTTTACCTGAACTTCGAGCCATTCGGAAAGGGCGTTAACTACGGAAGCGCCGACGCCATGAAGACCGCCGGAAACTTTATAGCCGCTGCCGCCGAATTTACCGCCCGCATGAAGAACGGTGAAAACAACGGTTACTGCCGGAATTCCGAGTTTTGCGTGGATACCGACGGGGATTCCTCGGCCGTTATCCGTTACACGGATAAGGTTTCCGGGAAGAATTTCCACATCGATATCGGTGCAATAGCCCGCAAGGGCTTCGTCGATGGCGTTGTCGACAATTTCATAAACAAGGTGATGAAGACCCTTGGGGCCGGTGGAGCCGATATACATACCGGGTCTTTTTCTTACTGCTTCAAGTCCTTCAAGGACCTGGATTTGGTTTTCGTCGTAGGCTTCCTGCATGGGTTCTACGGCAAACGGAGTATTTTCCACGATTTACCTCCTGAATATTTTTCCGCAAAAGCGGTTGATTTTCTTAAATTACCTTCCCAGAGGGGAAGGGGGACCATTGCCTAACGGCAATGGTGGATGAGGGATTAACAAAGCAACGCGAAGCGCAGACAAAAAACGGATGGGATTTATCCCTCCTCCGTCATCGCTGCGCGATGCCACCTCCTCCTCCGAGGAGGTTATTTTAAAGTGTTCCGCCTCTCTTCTTAAGAGTTGAAGGAGCAAGCTGGGAAATATAAACTTTTTCCTTTCCGTTTTCTGTTGTTAAACAAAAGCTTCGGGGAAGGTCATAAGTTACGTTTATTACGGAACCTTCTTTCTGGTTTCTTGAAAGAAATTCCCTTGTGGATTTTGCAACGGTTGTGTTATCCATATCGAAAACGCCGATAACGTCGTTTTCCCAGACGGAAACGTCGCCGCCGAGGAAGAGATACATTTTTAAGTATCACCCTTTTTTATTTTATTTTGTAGGGTCGCACCTATGTGTGCGACCTTTTTTCGGGCGGTCACACAGGACCGCCCCTACATTTTTTATAATGTTCCGCCTCTCTTCTTAAGAGTTGAAGGAGCAAGCTGGGAAATATAAACTTTTTCCTTT
>JAFOYK010000013.1 GCA_017424665.1 Oscillospiraceae bacterium | reverse complement strand
TTCTTAATGTTTCCGGCGCGGTTTTTGTTAACAACGCTTTCGCCGGAAAGAAGCTCCGCCACCGAAACCCCAAGAGCTTTTGCCAAGGGTTCAAGAAGGGTTATATCCGGAAGGCCCTTTTCCGTTTCCCATTTTGAAATTGTTTTATCCGAAACGGAAATTATTTCCCCAAGCTGTTTTTGGGTAAGGTTTTTGCTTTCACGAAGCTCTTTAATGATTTTTCCGCTTATGTAAGACATAAAATCACTCCTTTTCTGCTTTTAAGATTAACATTAAAAAAAGAACCGGGCAACCTATGAAAAGTAGAATTTTATTGAAACAAAGCCAAAAAAACGTTTTTTTTTGAAATATAACGCCGATTGCGGGTATAATTTTATAAAAAACTATTGCAAAAAGAACAAAAATACTTTATTATTTATAGTGTAAAAAAATGCGCTAATGCGCTTAATTTTAGGAGGATTAACTTATGGTTTCTGCAGGCGATTTCAGAAACGGTGTTACTTTTGATGATAACGGTGATGTATATCAGATCATTGAATTCCAGCACGTAAAACCCGGCAAAGGTGCCGCATTCGTACGTACCAAAATCAGAAACGTCATTACCGGCGCTGTTGTTGAACGTACTTTCAACCCCACCGATAAATTCCCGACCGCATTTATCGAAAGAAAAGACATGAGCTACAGCTACACCGACGGCGATCTTTATTACTTCATGGATCCCGAAACCTTCGAGCTCATCCCGATCGAAGAAAAACTTCTTGGCGATTCCTTCAAATTCTGCAAAGAAGAAGACGTTTGCCGTATCCTTTCTTACAAAGGCAAAGTTTTCGGTCTTGAAGCACCCAACTTCGTAACTCTCGAAGTAACCGAAACCGAACCCGGCGTTAAAGGCGATACCGCTACCAACGTAACCAAACCCGCAACCGTTGAAACCGGCGCAGTTGTTAAAGTTCCGATCTTCATCAACGAAGGCGATAAGATCGAAATCGACACCAGAACCGGCGAATATATCGGCAGAGCATAATTCGATTTTAATTTTTTAAAAAATATTCTTTACGGCAAAGGAGAAATTACCATGACTATTGCTGAAAAAGTTGCTCATCTCAAAGGACTTATGGAAGGCCTTAACTGCGACGACAAAATCCTCACCGCTATTGCTGACATCCTTGAAGATCTCGCATATGATGTAGAAGACGTTCAGGACGCTCTTGCAGAAGTTGGCGAACAGGTTGAACTCATCGACGAAGACCTTGAAACCCTCGAGAACGATTATTATGAATATGACGATTGCTGCTGCGATGACGATGATTGTGATTGCTGCTGCGACGATGACGATTGCGACTGCGACTGCTGCTGCGACGACGAAGACCTCTACGAAGTAGAATGCCCCGCTTGCGGCGAAGTTATCTGCATCGACGGATGCATCGTTGACGAAGGCGAAATGGATTGCCCCAACTGCGGCGAACATCTCGAATTCGAAATGGACGAAGAAGAGGAAGACGAAGAATAATTCTTCCAAAAAACGTTTGAAAAGGCGCTTTGCGCCTGTTCATAAAACTAAATAGTTTCGGGGCAGGGTGAGAATCCCTACCGGCGGTGAAGCGGCTTTGCGCCGACAAGTCCGAGAGCCTTAAAAAGGCAGAACGGGTAAGAATCCCGTACCGACGGTGTTTGCGGAAATTTTCCGCATTAAGTCCGGATGGCGAAACTGCGTAAAGAAATTTAGCCCCGTGCATAAAATGCATGGGGTTTTTCTTTTTGCGATTTTGCCTTTCTTTTAAGAAACTGTTCAGAACATCTTAAAAAAGAAGGGGTATTATTATGAAAAAAATGAACACAAAAAAACTCACAACTCTCGGCGTATTGGCGGCTTGTTCCATCGTTCTGGTCGCATTCATCCATTTCCCGATTTTCCCGGCGGTTTCCTTCCTGGAATATGACCCGGCGGATATTCCGATCCTTATCGGAACTTTCCTTTTCGGACCGATCTGGGGCGTTGTTCTTACCGTGATCGTTTCCGCAATCCAGGGAATGACCGTTTCCGCTCAAAGCGGAGTTTACGGAATCGTAATGCACGTTGTTGCAACAAGCGCTTTCACTCTTGTTGCGGGTTTGATTTATAAACACAACAAAACCAAAAAAGGCGCTCTTATCGCAATCCTCTGCGGCGTTGCCGCAATGACCGCGGTAATGTATCCCGCAAACCTTGCTTTCACGCCCGTTTACCTTAACGCAATGGCCGGAATGGAAATGGAAGCCGCAAAAGGAATGGTAAAAAGCCTTATGCCTTTCATCCTTCTTTTCAACCTTACCAAAGCGGGAATCAACGGCGCCGTTACTTATCTTGTTTATAAACGCATCCACAAGCTTTTCGGAAAGCTTAACCTTGCGTAAAATTAAGGAGAACCGATGACCGGAAAAATTCGTTTTGCAACCGAAAAAGACGCTGAAGCGATTTTAAAAATCTATGCGCCGTATATCGAAAAAACCGCCATAACTTTTGAATATGAAGTTCCGTCCCTTTCGGAATTTTCCAAAAGAATTGCGGAAATTCAAAAGAAATATCCCTGGATAGTTTATGAAGAAGAGGGCGAAATTCTCGGCTATGCCTACGGCGGCCCGGAATATACAAGGGCGGCTTACCAATGGACTGTTGAAACCTCGGTCTATCTTTCCGAAAAGGTAAGAGGAAAGGGAATCGGAACTGCTCTTTACGAAAAAATTCTTGATATCCTTAAAAAGCAGAATTTTTGCGTTTGCTACGTTCTGATAAACGACGATAACGAAGCTTCAATAAAGCTTCACGAAAAATACGGTTTTGTAAAAAACGGATTCAGAAAAAACTGCGGATTCAAACACGGAAAATGGCACAGCATCGTTATTATGGAAAAACAGCTGAACGAATTTTCCGTTCCGCCTAAACCGGTCATCCCAATCGGCGAACTTGATTATGAATTTTAAAGAAAACGGCGGAAGAAATTCCGCCGTTTTTTATTAATCTTAAGAAAATCTTAATAATTTATATACTGTTTTCTTAACAAATAAACTGGTATTATATAGTCGGAGGCGAGAAAATGTATAATCTGCTGATGTGTGACGACGAAAGGGATATCCGAAACGCCCTTAAAATATATCTTTCCGGCGAAGGCTATAAAATTTTTGAAGCGGAAAACGGCGAAGAAGCACTTTCAATCGCTTCCTCGGAAGAAATTCATCTTATCCTTATGGATATCATGATGCCGAAGATGGACGGCGTTTCCGCAACGGTGAAACTCCGCGAAAGCTGCAACGCGCCGGTAATTTTCCTCACCGCAAAAAGCGAGGATACGGATAAGATCCTCGGTCTTACCGCCGGAGCGGACGATTACATAACGAAACCTTTTAACCCGCTTGAAGTTATCGCGAGAATAAAGGCCCAGCTTCGCCGCTACGCATATTTCGGCGGAATGGAAAAGAAGGAAGACACTATTTCCGTAGGCGGCCTTGAGCTTGACGACAACGGAAAAACCGTTTCTCTCAATGGAGAAACCCTTCCGCTCACCCCGACGGAATATGAGATTATGAAACTTTTCATCAAAAACCCGGGAAAAGTTTTTTCCTCGAAGGAAATTTATTCCGCGGTCTGGAGCAGCGATCCCCTTGGCGCGGAAGGAACCATTGCGGTGCATATCCGCCATTTAAGAGAAAAAATTGAAATAGATCCGGCAACCCCCCGCTATCTTAAAGTTGTCTGGGGAAAAGGATATAAACTGGAGGGTGGAAAATGAAAAAG
>JAFOYK010000099.1 GCA_017424665.1 Oscillospiraceae bacterium | reverse complement strand
CTCCGGGAAGAAGCGCAAGAGCAAAAGTGATAACGTATCTTGCAATAAAGGAAACGCCGAAAAAAGCGGAACCGATGAATTTTTTGAAAGAGGAAAACATATCGAAAAGGGTCGTTATGCTTTCGTCTTTTCCTTCCGCAAAGGAAAGAAGAAGCTTTGTGTAACCTATCATAAGCGCCGGAAGGAAAAGAAGATGGAAAAAAGCGGCGCCGGCGGTTATATATATCGCTTCGTCATAAGTTTTCGCAAGGGAAAGAACGTCCAGATAAAAGGCGTCGCTTCCGCAGAAAACAAGGTAAAGAATCGATTCCGTAAGGCTTACCGCAAGGTAAGCAAGAGCAATTATCATAACGGAAGCTATGGTTCTTCCGCCGCAAAAACGCATTGCCCCGGAAGCGTCTTTCTTAATTATTCGAAAAAGTTCCATTCACGTTCCTCCTCGGAAAGCTGAACTTCTTCTTCATCCTCGTCTCTGTTTTCGAAAGGAAGGGTGGAAATAACCTCAAAGCACTGGTCGTGCATCCACATGGAAACGGAAGTGCTGAGGGTATAGCCGCAGCCGCTGTTTGAAGCCCAATAGCGCATTTCCTGTCTGGGGTATCCGCACATTGCGCAAAGACCCATTATAACGGTTCCGTGGGTTACAACGGCGGTTTCGATAAGGTGGTTTTTGGACATATCGTGAATGATATCGTCGAAAGCGCAGGCAATTCTTCCGGCAAATTCGTCGGATTTTTCACCGTTCGGGGGCGGACATTTTCCTTCGACCCAACCGATGAAAGCCGGGTTTTCCATAAGTTCGGTTATGGGTTTTCCGTCAAAATCGCCAAGGTCACATTCGGTAAGCTCTTCCATAATTTCAAATTCGGTTTCAGGGAAAAGAATATCGGCTGTCTGGCGGCAGCGGAGAAGAGGGCTGCAATAAACTTTTTCGGCGTAAGGATACTGATAAGTTTCCATAAGTTCGCGAAGTTCCTGGGCGCCTTCCGGGGTAAGAGCCGGGTCGCTTTTGTTTCCAAGGCAAATTTTATTTTAGGGGTCTTCAGCCAATCCGTGGCGAATAAGATGGATTCTGTAAGTTACCATTATTTCCTCCTAAAACACTTTACAAATTGTATGAATAAGATTATAATATACAAACAGTTATCAAAAAAGGTGGATTTTTGTTATATGAATTCAGATTTTCCGCGCGTTTTGTCGCTTTTAAGAAAAGAAAAAGGCATCAGCCAGAAAGAAGCCGCCAATCAGCTTGGCGTTTCCCAGGCTTTGCTTTCCCACTATGAAAAAGGAATCCGCGAATGCGGTCTCGATTTTCTCATCCGTGCGGCGGATTTTTACGGCGTTTCCGCAGATTATCTTCTCGGAAGAAGCGCCGACCCCGAAGGCATGACTCTTAATGTTGAAAACATTCCGGAACCGGATGCCGCAGGAAAAGAAAACACTCTTTCCGGCGCGGGAATTCTTCCGGTCGTTAACAAAAAGCTTATCGCAAACTCCCTTAACGTGCTTTTCGATCTTCTTTCGAAAAGCCAGAGCAAAGAACTTACGAAACAGGTTTCCGGTTATCTCATGGCTTCGGTTTACCGTATGTTCAGAATTATATACTCTTTCGGCCCGAAAAACAATATGAATACTTTCGGAGTTCCGAATTCCTGCGCGCTTGAAAGTGCGGACGCATATATGAAATCCTGCGAAGCAAGGGTAAAAAAGCTTGAAGGCGATTCTTCTGTAAAATCGGAAAACATGTCCGTTTCTTCCGAAAGCCTTGCAAGAACCTATCCGCTTTTTGCTTCCAGCCTTTTCAGCCTTATCAAAAACTGCGAAGACAGCATGGAAAAATAACATATATATTTTACCATGGATAAAAGGGAATTTAAACCCGAATAATGTAAAAAATTTAAAACGGGCGGTGTTTTTATACCGCCCCATTTCGGTAAAAGGAGATTTTAAAGATGCTTGAAAAAGGAACCAAAGCCCCGGATTTTGTTCTTTCCGATAAGGACGGAAACGAAGTTTCTCTTTCTTCCTTCATTGGAAGAAAAGTTGTGCTCTATTTTTATCCCCGTGACAACACCCCGGGCTGCAGCCGCCAGGCCTGCGCTTTTGCGGAAAGTTTTGAGGAATTCAAAAATCTTGACGTTGCCGTAATCGGAATCAGCAAAGATTCCGTTTCCTCCCACGTTAAATTTGCTGAAAAATATAACCTTCCCTTCGTTCTTCTTTCCGACCCGGAACATAAAGTTATCGAATCTTTCGGAGCCTGGCAGGAAAAGAAAAATTACGGAAAAGTTTCTTTCGGAACAGTCCGTTCAACTTTCGTGATCGATGAAAACGGAATCATCGAAAAAGTTATGCCGAAGGTTAAACCGGATACCAACGCCGCGGAAATTCTTGAATATCTCAGAGGATAAAATGAAAAATCTTTCGGTAAAACAGGGAATATTCCTTGCGATTCTTTCGGCGGCGCTTTATGCATTGAGCACCCCGTTTTCAAAAATGCTTCTGGAATATATTCCTTCCACAATGATGGCGGGCCTTCTTTATATCGGAGCGGGTTTCGGAATGGGAGCAATCGCGCTTTTGAGAAAACATACCGGAAAAAATTCCGAGGACGGAAAATTCACAAAGGCGGAAATGCCCTATGTTCTCGCGATGATAATCCTTGATATTGCGGCGCCAATAAGCTTAATGTTAGGCCTTAAAATGACTTCCGCCGCGAATGCCTCGCTTCTCAACAATTTTGAATATGCCGCAACGGCGCTTATTGCTTATTTTATTTTTAAAGAAAAAATCAGCAAAAGG
>JAFOYK010000148.1 GCA_017424665.1 Oscillospiraceae bacterium | reverse complement strand
TTTTTAAAATCCAAAAGTTCTCGAAACTTTTTGCAAGGTTTCAACAATGTTTATTTTTTGCGGGCAGTTTGCTTCGCAAAGGCGGCAGCGCATACAATCGGAAGGCCTTGAAAAATTTCGGGTAAGTCCGGAATAAGCGTGTTCAATCTTCCAGCTTTCCTCCGGATTACGGCAATATTCGTTATAAATTTCAAAATATCTCGGGATGGGTATCTGAACGGGGCAGACCCCGGAACAATAGGAACATCCGGTGCAGGGAACGGCTGTTTTGGAACGGATTATTTCCGCCGCCGTTTTTAAAGCGGAAAGCTCTTTTTCAGAAAGGGGAGGAAACTCCTCCATGTTTTCAGAAATCTGTTCGGGGCTGTTCATTCCGCTGAGAACGTATTTTACGGAAGGAAGGTCTTTCGCAAAGCGAAGCGCCGCCGAAGCGGCGGAAATTTTGTTTTCGGGAAAAAATTCTTTTACTTCCGGCGGAAGATTCGCAAGGGTTCCGCCTTTTATGGGTTCCATTACGATAATTTCTTTTCCGTGTTTTCTTGCGATTTCATAACATTCCTTTGCGCGGAAAGCCAGGCTTTCCCAATCCAGATAGTTTATCTGGAGCTGAACGTAATCGATTTCCGGGTGTTTGGAAAGAATTTTATCAAGAAGTTCGGGGCTGTCATGGAAAGAAAAACCGCTTTTTAAAATTTTTCCTTCAGATTTAAGCTCTTCAAGAAATTCAAATCCGCCGCAATTTTCTGCGTTTATATAATTTACTTCGTTAAGCCAATGGAGCATATAAACGTCGAAAAAATCGACCCCGCAGCGGGAAAGCTGTTTTTCAAAAATTTTTCGGCAATCTTCAGAGTTACGGATGAGCCAGCTGGGAAGTTTATCCGCAAGGATGAACGAATCTCTGGGATATCTTTCGGCAAGCGAAATGCGAACAGCTTCTTCCGAAGCACCGCCGAGATATGTAAAAGCCGTGTCAAAATATCTTCCGCCTTTTTCAATAAAAAGGTCCGTCATTAAATTGAGCACGGCGTAATCAACGCTGTGCTCATCTTTTTTATCAAGAAGCGGAAGCCTTAAAAAACCAAAGCCGAGTTCTGACATAAAACGCCTCTTTTATATGAAAATCCAAAAATGCATTACAAATGCGCAAGTGATTCCGAGGATAATTCCGGTGGTTACCTGAAGCGGGGTGTGGCCGACGAATTCTTTGAGCACAACTTCCGGAAGTTCATTCTTGGAAAATTTTTCGTAAGAATCAACAAGAAGGTTAAGAAGTTTTGCGTGTTTGCCTGCTTCGCGGCGAACGCCCATTGCGTCGTGACAAACGATTATCGCAAGAATTCCGCTTATTGCAAACTCAAAAGAGTTAAATCCGTATGTGAGCGCGCAAATTGTTGCAAGGGAAGAAACAGTTGCGGAATGTCCGCTGGGCATTCCTCCGTCACCGAAAAGCCTTGAAAAATCCCATGTTTTGTTTATTATTGCGTAAATGAAAACTTTGAGCACCTGAGCAACGGTCCAGGAAGCCATTGCGGTCAGAAAAAATTTGTTTGAAAGAAAATCGAGAAGAAAATCCATTTTAAAATTCCTTTGCGTAAAGATAAAACTATTTTACCACAAAACCATCGCTATTTATATATCTTTTAAAGAAAAATATAAAATATTTTTTTCTTTAAATAATTGAAAAGCTGTGCTATAATTTTCTTTGAAAGGGGGCGCCTTTATGGAAATAAGAAATTACATAAGAAAAACCGTGCTTTGCGCAATGTTTCTTGCAATCGGAATAGTTCTTCCGTTTTTCACCGGCCAGATTCCCCAGGTGGGAAGCATGCTTCTTCCGATGCATATTCCGGTGATTCTTTGCGGCCTTATCTGCGGAGGAAAAAGCGGAGCAACGGTCGGATTTATTATGCCACTTATGCGTTCGCTGATTTTTATAATGCCGCCTATGTTCCCCACAGCAATCGCAATGGCTTTCGAACTTGCGGCCTACGGTTTTATTGTCGGATTTATGTATGAAAACGCCCGCTGGCATTGCATAAAATCCCTTTACCGCTGCATGGTTTCCGCAATGATCGGCGGAAGAATCGTTTGGGGAATTGCAATGGTCGCTTTGCTAGGAATCGGAGAAAACGGCTTCACTTTCGGAATGTTCTTTGCCGGGGCATTCGCAAACGCGATTCCCGGAATTATCCTTCAGCTTGTTTTTGTTCCGGCAATGATGCTTGCTCTTGATAAAACCCACCTTGTTCCTTTCGGTAAGAATAAAAAAGCTTTCGAAAAACAAAAACCTGAAACGGTATAAAATAAAAAAGCCTTCGCAAAGCGAAGGCTTTTTTTAAATGAAAAATCCGAAAATAAATGCCGCTGCGGAAGCCGCAAGGGCAACAACTATAAGCGGAAGTTTAAAATAAGCAAGGGCAACCGCAACAACCGTTCCGATAACGGAAGTTGTGATGTTTCCGGTGGAATAAAAAATCGCCGGAATGGTCATCGCGCTTAAAACCGCATAGGGAATGTAATAGAGAAAACCGCGGAAAAAGGTGGATTTTATCTTTTTGCGGAAAAGGGTGAAAGGAATCATTCGGATAAGATAGGTCACACCGGCCATAACGGCAATATAAATGATTATGCTCATGCTTCACCCTCCTCTTCTTCAGGAACGGGGAACAAAATTGCGCAGATTGCCGCCGCGATCACCGAACAGATTATTATTGCAAAGCCGCCGGAAACGGTTTTGAGCACATACTCAAAAACCGTGCTCAAAGCTGCGGCAATGAGCACCGCGGCGAGCACGCCCTTTTCTTTTCTTGCCGGGGGAATTATTATCGCAAGAAACATTCCGTAAAGAACGATTCCCATTGCGCCGGAAAGGGAAGGGGGAAGAACGTTTCCCGCGGCGGCGCCAAGAAATGTTCCCAAAACCCAGCCGAAAGCGGAAACTACAGTAAGTCCGTACATATAATAAGGCGAAACGGATTTTTGCGAAACCGCAACGGCGAAAATTTCGTCGGTTATTCCGAAGGAAGCAATCATGCGGTGCGTGGTGTTGAAACTTCCGTCAAGTTTTTGGGAAAGGGAAATGCCCATCAGAGAATAGCGGATGTTTATAACAAGCTGGGTAAGCGCCATTTCAACAAGGCTTCCGCCCGCGGCAATTATTCCAACTCCCGCGACCTGGCCTGCGGAAGTGAGGTTAGTCAGCGAAATTCCGACGGCGGAAAGAACCGAAAGCCCAAGACCGACCGCAAGGATTCCGAAACCGAAGGAAACGGAAAGATATCCGAGACAAATGGGAATTCCGTCACGGATCCCTTTAAAAAAATCTGTTTTCAAGCTTTCACCGCCTTTCCGGAAAATATAAAAAATATTATAGCACTTTTTCCGGCATAAAAAAACACTCTTCGCA
>JAFOYK010000061.1 GCA_017424665.1 Oscillospiraceae bacterium | reverse complement strand
TAAACATAAAAAAATGCGCTTCCTTGCGGAGCGCATCTTTTTTTATTTTATCCGAGATAATCTCCGGAAAGATAGCGGTTGCCCGTATCCGGGAAAATCACGACGATGTTTTTGCCTTTGTTTTCAGGCTTTTTCGCAAGTTCAACAGCCGCGCAAAGGGCCGCGCCGGAAGAAATTCCCGCAAGATAACCCTGCTTTGCGGCAATCATTCTGCCGAATTCGTAAGCGTCTTCATCGGAAACGGAAACGACTTCGTCAATAACGGAAAAATCAACGTTATCCGGAATATAGTTCGGGCCGATTCCCTGGATTTTGTGTTTTCCGGCGGGGGCGGTTCCGCTTAAAAGCGGAGAATTTGCCGGTTCAACCGCAACAATTTTAACTCCCGGAACATGTTCTTTAAGATATTTTCCGCATCCGCTCACGGTGCCGCCGGTGCCGCTTCCGGCAACGAAAATGTCAATTTTTCCGTCCATCTGTTCAACCGTTTCGGGGCCGGTGGTAAGAATATGGGCAAGGGGATTTGCGGGGTTTTTAAACTGCGCCGGCATAAAGGAACCGGGATTTTCGGAAAGAAGTTCCTTCGCTTTTGCAATGCAGCCGGTCATTCCAAGGGCGCCGTCAATAAGGATAAGTTCGGCGCCAAGGGCTTTGAGCACCGCTCTTCGCTCAACGCTCATGGTGTCCGGCATAATTATGATACAGCGGTAACCGCGTTCCGCCGCAACCGCCGCAAGGCCGATTCCGGTGTTGCCGCTGGTGGGTTCTATGATAAGAGAATTCGGCTTGAGCATGCCGTTTTTCTCCGCTTCGTCAATCATTGAGCACGCAACTCTGTCCTTGATGCTTCCGCCGGGGTTGAGCCCTTCAAGTTTTGCGAAGATCCTTGCTCCAAGGCAAAGTTCTTCTTCAATTTTGCAAAGTTCGAGCATCGGGGTGTTTCCGATAAGTTCACTGAAATTTTTTGCGATTTTCATATATAAATCTCCTTTCAAAAGTGCCTCCCTTGCCTAAAGGGAGGGGGACCGTTGCCGATAGGCATCGGTGGAGGGATTCGTTTTAAAAAGAACAAATTGCGGAACAATTTTTTAAACCCTTCCGTCTTTAAAAAGCCTTCCGGTCGGGGAAGGTGGCATTTCCGAAGGAAATGACGGATGAGGGATCAACAGGCAACGCAGAGCGCTTATCATAATTTATCGGGGATCTCCCTCCTCAGTCACCTTCGGTGACAGCTCCTCCTCTGAGGAGCCAATAAAATTATTATACCCTTTTCCCGCTCTTTCCGCAATTATTATTTGACAAAGCGCTTTATTTTTATTATTATATTATATGTAAAAGTTCGCCTAAAAAGGAGGAGCCAGATCTCATGAATCTTGCAAAGTATCTTGATATCGCACCCGAGGTTAAATCCGCTCTTGAAAACGGAAAACCCGTCGTTGCTCTTGAATCCACCATCATCAGCCACGGCATGCCCTACCCCCAGAACGTAAACACCGCAAGGAACGTTGAAAAACTTATCCGCAACGAAGGCGCTGTTCCCGCAACCATCGCTATCATCGGCGGTAAATTCAAAGTCGGTCTTTCCGAACAGGAAATCGAATATTTCGGCAAAAAAGGAACCAAAATCGCAAAGGCAAGCCGCCGCGACCTTCCCATCCTTGCCGCAATGAAAGCCGACGGCGCAACCACCGTTGCTTCCACCATGATCATTGCCGCAATGGCCGGAATCAAAATTTTCGCAACCGGCGGAATCGGCGGCGTTCACCGCGGCGCCGAAACCACCATGGATATTTCCGCGGACCTTGAAGAACTTGGAAGAACCGACGTAATGGTCGTTTGCGCCGGCGCAAAATCCATTCTCGATATCGGTCTTACCCTTGAATATCTTGAAACCAAAGGCGTTCCGGTAATCGGTTACGGCACCGATGAACTCCCCGCATTCTATTGCAGAGAAAGCGGCTTCGGCGTTGATTACAGACTCAACACCCCGAACGAACTTGCCGCCGCTTTCAAAGCAAAACTCGATCTCGGAATCCACGGCGGTATGCTTGTCGGAAACCCCATTCCGAAAGAATACGCAATGTCCAAAGGTATGGCCGACAGAGCTATCGAAATTGCTGTTAAAAAAGCCGAAGAAAACAACATCAAAGGCAAGGAACTCACCCCCTTCCTCCTCACTCTTGTTAAAGAGATGACCGGCGGAATGAGCCTTGATTCCAACATCGAACTTGTTTACAACAACGCAAAACTCGCCGCAAAAACCGCTGTTCAGCTTGCCGCTCTTTCCCAGGGCGAAGAAGAGGAAGAAAGTCTTGATGAGCTCCGCGCTGAAATCGCAGACGATACCGCAGAATCCATCAAAACGGAACTCAATGCTTTCCGCGGCGAAATGGAAACCGTTATCGCACAGCGTGTTGCCGCCCTTCAGCAGCAGATGCAGCAGATGGCTCCCAATCCTTACATGAACCCCTATATGAATCCCTACGGAATGCCCCAGCAGATGCCTCAGTATCCCCAGGATCCTCAGTTCCAGCAGAATCCTTACGGAATGCCCCAGTATCAGCAGAACCCCTATGGTAT
>JAFOYK010000084.1 GCA_017424665.1 Oscillospiraceae bacterium | reverse complement strand
ATCAAGAAAAACCGTCACATCGTTATCTTCAACAAAGAAACCGGTGAAGAACGTAAATATCTCATCACTTACGGAAGCCACACCAAAGTTAAAGAGGGCGACCACGTTAAAGCAGGCGCACTCCTTACCGAAGGTTCCGTCAACCCGCATAAATATCTTGATGTTAACGGCGCTCTTGCAGTTCAGGATTACCTCATTGCAGAAGTTCAGAAAACTTACCGTCTCCAGGGTGTTGATATCAACGACAGACATATCGAAGTTATCGTTCGTCAGATGATGAAGAAAGTCAAAGTTGATGACCAGGGCGACACCAAACTCCTTTCCGGCATGGTTGTCGAAAAAGGTGATTTCTTCGCTGAAAACAGAGAGATCAGAAAACGTATCGCAAACGGCGAAACCGGCCTTCGCGAAGCAACTTATATCCCGATGCTCCTCGGTATTACCAAAGCATCTCTTGCAACCGAAAGCTTTATGTCTGCCGCATCCTTCCAGGAAACCACCCGTGTTCTTACCGAAGCAGCGATCAAAGGTAAGAGCGACAGACTTCTCGGCCTTAAAGAAAACGTCATCATCGGTAAACTCATCCCGGCAGGTACCGGTATGCAGTGCTATTCCGAAGCTGACTATTCCCCCGTTGCACCGGAAGTTCATCCCATCGATATGGACAATGAATATGACCGCGTAATGGAAGCAGCCGAAGCAGCCGCAACCGAATAAGCCGAAAAGGCATAAAAAACAATCGTGACAGTTTATCTGCCACGATTGTTTTTTGTATTCATAGAGTTCACAGGAGAAGCAATATGGAAAAAATAGCAATCAAGGAAGAACGTATATCAGCAGAAGATTACATAGACTTTCTTAAAAGAACGGATCTTGGTTCACAATATCCGAAAGAAAGATTCTTTGAGAGAATTTCGAAACTTGTAAACAACGCAGCGATAAGCATTACCGCGCGAACTGAAAATGGAAAGATAGTCGGCGTTTTGTTTGGACTTACGGATTTTGCATATTGGCTTTATGTCACGGATCTGGGTGTTGACAGAAGTTATACCGGACAAGGTATAGGAAGAAATCTTATGAAAACAGCCCATGAGATTGCAGGCGGCGAAAAGGATATCGCGGTTTATCTGATTGCGAATAAAAACGCGATTCCGTTTTATGAAAAACTTGGAATGGAAAAATCCACGGACGTAATGCAGTATGACAAAACGGAGTGGACGAAGTTCATGGTGGAATAACGGAACAAACCGAAGTAAACAAAAAGCTCCCCGCAGAGATGCGGAGAGTTTTTTTAACGGAAATTCCGCCTTTCGCGCACAATTTTGTGTATTGTTTTGCCCGAAACGGACAAAATAAGCCCTGATAAAAATTTGGCATTTCATATAAAATTTATTTAAAAAAACTATGCAAAAATCATAATTTTCTTATTGACAAACGGCTTTCAAGATGTTATTATTTTTAGGTGGTAAGCCCTCTTGAAGGGATTGCCCTGTCCATTTGCGGCAAAAATTCAGGTTTTTGACGCAAAAATCGACTTTCATTATTGAAGAAAGGAGGAAACCTATGCCTACTTTTAACCAGCTCGTACACAACGGAAGAAAAGACCTTGAAGTTAAATCCACTGCTCCTGCACTTCTTAAAGGATGGAACTCCAAGAAAAAAGTTGCAATCGATCAGCACAGCCCTCAGAAACGTGGTGTCTGCACTGCAATCAGAACTGCAACCCCGAAGAAACCGAACTCTGCTCTTCGTAAAATCGCCAGAGTACGTCTTAGCAACGGAATGGAAGTCACTTCCTACATTCCCGGTATTGGACATAACCTTCAGGAACACAGCGTCGTTCTCATCAGAGGCGGACGTGTAAAAGACCTTCCTGGTGTCCGTTACCACATCATTCGCGGTACCCTCGATGCTCAGGGTGTTGCAAAGAGGATGCAGGCCCGTTCCAAATACGGTGCAAAACGTCCTAAAGCTGGTGCGAAGAAGTAAGAGCAAGCTTCCGGTTTCCTAAAGTTTAAAACTTAAGAGAAAACCTGCGCTCAAAGGTGCAGATGAATATATTTCATCCTCTTTGGGCACAACGGGAGTTTGTCGCTTTCGAGTACCTATGAATTCATCTAATTTATGAAGGAGGGAAGAAAAGTGCCAAGAAGAGGAAAAATCGCAAAACGTGAAGTTTTGCCGGATCCTATGTACAATTCCATCATGGTAACCCGTCTCGTCAACAACATCATGCTTGACGGTAAAAAAGGTGTTGCCCAGAAAATTGTCTACGAAGCATTTGAAATCGTAGAAGCAAAAACCGGTAAAAACGGTCTTGAAGCTTTCGAGGAAGCTCTCGAAAACGTCATGCCCGTACTTGAATGTAAAACCCGCCGTGTAGGTGGTGCTAACTATCAGGTACCGCTCGAAGTTCGTCCGGAAAGACGTGAGACTCTCGGTCTCCGTTGGCTCACCGCTTATTCCAGAACCAGAGGCGAACGCACTATGAAAGAACGTCTTGCAGGCGAAATCATGGATGCTATCAACAGCACCGGTGGTGCCTTTAAGAAAAAAGAAGACGTTCACAAAATGGCAGAAGCAAACAAAGCTTTCGCACACTTCAGATGGTAATTTTTCCATTTGCAAATTATTCTTTTATTATTTAAGGAGTTTTTATGGCAAGAGATGTTTCACTTGAGATGACCCGAAATATCGGTATCATGGCTCACATCGACGCAGGAAAGACTACCACAACCGAACGTATCCTTTACTATACCGGTGTTAACTATAAAATCGGTGAAACCCACGATGGTAGCGCAACCATGGACTGGATGGTTCAGGAACAGGAGAGAGGTATCACCATCACTTCTGCTGCAACCACCGCTTACTGGAACGACCATCGTATCAACATCATCGATACTCCCGGACACGTAGACTTTACTGTTGAGGTTGAAAGATCTCTCCGCGTGCTCGACGGTTCCGTAACCGTTCTCTGCGCAAAAGGCGGCGTAGAACCCCAGTCTGAAACCGTATGGCGTCAGGCAAACAAATATAAAGTTCCCCGCATGATTTACGTTAACAAAATGGACATCATGGGCGCGGACTTCCTTCATGTCGTTGACATGATCAAAACCAGACTTAAAGCTAAACCTCTCGTAATTCAGATGCCTATCGGCGCTGAAGCATTCTTCAAAGGCCTTGTAGACCTTCTCGAGATGAAAGCTTATATCTACAACGATGACCTCGGCAAAGATATCACCGTAACCGATATCCCCGAGAACATGGTTGAACTCTGCGAAGAATACCGTGAACTTCTTATCGAAGGTGCGGTTGAAGCAGACGAAGAACTCATGGAAAAATACCTTGAAGGTGAAGAGCTCACCATTGAAGAACTCAAAGCCGCAATCAGAAAAGGTACCATCGAAAACACCTTCGTACCTGTATGCTGCGGTACTTCCTACCGTAACAAAGGTGTACAGAAACTCCTCGATGCAATCGTAGATTACATGCCCTCTCCGCTTGATATCCCGCCTGTTAAAGGTATCGATGTCACCACCGGCGAAGAAACCATTCGCCATGCAGGAGACGAGGAACCTCTCGCTATCCTTGCATTCAAAGTTGCAGCAGACCCCTTCGTAGGTAAACTTTGCTTCTTCAGAGTTTATTCCGGTAAGGTTGAAGCAGGCTCCACCGTTCTCAACTCCTCCAAGGATAAGAGCGAAAGAATGGGCCGTATTCTTCAGATGCACGCAAACCACAGAAAAGACCTTGACGTTTGCTATTGCGGCGATATCGCAGCAGCAGTAGGTCTTAAATATACCACCACCGGTGATACCCTTTGCGATCCGAAACATCCTATCGAACTCGAGAAGATGGAATTCCCGGAACCTGTTATCAGACTTGCAATCGAACCGAAAACCAAGGCCGGTCAGGAAAAATTGGCTATCGCCCTTTCCAAACTTGCTGAAGAGGACCCCACCTTCAGAGCTTACACCGATAAAGAAACCGGACAGACCATCATCGCTGGTATGGGTGAGCTTCACCTCGAAATCATCGTTGACCGTCTTCTCCGTGAATTCAAAGTTGAAGCAAACGTTGGTAAACCTCAGGTTGCATATAAAGAAACCATCAACAAACCCGTTGATCAGGAAACCAAATATGCACGTCAGTCCGGTGGTAAAGGTCAGTATGGTCACGTTAAGATCAAACTTGAACCTAACGAAAGCGGCAAGGGTTACGAATTCATCAACGCAACCGTTGGTGGTTCCATCCCGAAAGAGTACATCGAACCTGTTAACAAAGGTATCCAGGGTGCTCTTAATGCCGGCGTAGTTGCAGGCTATCCTGTTGTTGACGTTAAAGTCACTCTTTATGATGGTTCTTACCACGAAGTTGACTCTTCTGAAATGGCATTCATGATCGCCGGTTCTATGGCATTCAAAGAAGCTATGAGAAAAGCTAACCCCGTTCTTCTCGAACCTATCATGAACGTAACCGTAACTTTCCCCGAAGAATACATGGGCGACGTTATGGGCGACCTTTCTTCCAGACGTGGTCAGATCCGCGGTATGGATGATAACTACGGCGCAAAAGAAATCAAAGCTTTTGTTCCGCTTTCCGAAATGTTCGGTTATGCAAGCGACCTTCGTTCCAAAACTCAGGGCCGCGGCAACTATGTAATGGAACCCAGCCACTATGTTGAAGTTCCGAAATCTATTGCTGAAGAGGTTATTAAATCCCGTTCCTAAGGAATAGATTAAAAAAATCGCCAAAAACAAAAATTTTTCAGCTTTAATGCTTGAAAAATTTTTGTTTTGGTATAAAATAGAATTAAGCCTATTTTAAAATAAAAACGAAAGTTAACCAATTGTAAGGAGGACATTCCGAAATGGCAAAACAGCATTTTGAGAGAACTAAACCCCATGTAAACATTGGTACCATCGGCCACATCGACCATGGTAAAACCACCACCACCGCAGCTATCACCAAATACCTTTCTCTTAAAGGTTTTGCAGAGTATAACGCATACGATGCAATCGATAAAGCTCCCGAAGAAAAAGCTCGTGGTATCACGATCAACACCGCACACGTTGAATATGAAACCGTCAACCGTCACTACGCACACGTAGACTGCCCCGGACATGCTGACTATATTAAAAACATGATCACCGGTGCAGCACAGATGGACGGTACCATCCTTGTTGTTTCCGCAGCAGATGGTCCTATGCCCCAGACCCGTGAGCACATCCTTCTTTCCCGTCAGGTAGGCGTTCCCTACATCGTAGTATTCCTCAACAAAGTTGACCAGCTCGGCGGCGACGAAGAAATGCTCGAACTCGTAGAAATGGAAGTTCGTGAACTCCTTTCCGAGTATGACTATCCCGGTGATGAAATTCCTGTAATCGCTGGTTCTTCTCTCCAGGTTCTTGAAGACACCACCATGGATCCTTCTGCTCCTTGCTACAAATGCATCGCAGACCTCATGGACGCTGTTGACAGCTACATCCCCACTCCTGAACGTAAAGCAGACCTTCCCTTCCTTATGCCTATCGAAGACATCTTCACCATCACCGGTCGTGGTACCGTTGTTACCGGCCGTGTAGAACGTGGCCAGATCCATACCGGCGACGAAGTTGAAATCGTTGGTCTTACCGAAGAGAAAAAGAAAACTGTTGTTACCGGTGT
>JAFOYK010000126.1 GCA_017424665.1 Oscillospiraceae bacterium | reverse complement strand
GGCGGCAAGGGAATTGCCCTTCTTTCCGAAAAGGAACTTCGGGCAGAAGTGGATTTGGTGCTCAACGATTATCTTAAAAACGTTATGGGCACCGAAAAGGGCAAAACCGCCCGTTTTATGTACCTTTACCGCCGCACCGCCGGTTTTATTGCAAGGCTTTTGCGCCGCCTTGGGGAAGAATTTCTTAATTGTGAATTTGTTCCCTTTGCTTTCGAAGAACCGCTTGGCGGCGAAAAGATAAACTTTTACCGCCTTGAAACCCCTGACGGAAAGAAAATCACCATTGAGGGAACCATTGACCGAGTTGACGTGCTCGAAAGAAACGGTGAGCGTTTTGTCCGCGTTGTTGACTATAAAACCGGCGCGAAAGATTTTGCCCTTTGCGACGTTTATTACGGAATAAACATCCAGATGCTGGTCTATCTTTTCTCAATTCAGGAAGGCGGAAAGGGGAATCTTTCAAATTCCATTCCTTCCGGCGTTCTTTATATGCCGGCGAAAAACTCCGTGCTCAAAATGGAACGCGGCGACAGCGCCGAGGAAGTTTTTGAAGCCCAGCGCAAGGGTTTCCGCATGAAAGGGCTTGTTCTTGATGACGAAGCCGTGCTCAACGCAATGGAACCGGGCCTTTCGGGATTTTACATTCCCGTTAAGAAGAGCAAAAACGGCCCTTCCGGCTCGGTTGCGACCCTTGCGGAATTCGGCGTCATCAAAAAACACATAGATTCCCTGCTCATCAATATTGCTTCCGAACTTTCCGAAGGAAAAATTGCGGCGCTTCCTTTCCGCAAAAACAGCGAGACCCCTTGCGATTTTTGCCGTTATAAAGGAATTTGCAGAAGAAGCGAAAACGCGCCTTTTGTTGAGCACGAAACTTTTAAAGATTCTGTATTTTATGAAAAGGTGAAAGGCGGTGATGAGCTTGGCTGAACGAATCTGGAACAAGGACCAGCTTAAAGCAATCACCTCTTTCGGCGGAAACATCCTTGTTTCCGCCGCCGCGGGAAGCGGAAAAACCGCCGTTCTGGTTGAAAGGGTCATCCGCATGCTCACGGATGAACAAAACCCCGTTGACGCCGACCGACTTCTTATAGTCACCTTCACAAGGCTTGCGGCGGCAGAAATGCGAAGCAGGATAAACGCGGAACTTTCGCGCCTTGTTTCGGAAAATCCGAAAGATTCCCGCCTTTCGCGCCAGCTTCTTTTAATGGAGCGTGCTCATATCGGAACCATCCATTCCTTCTGCAGCGAAGTTGTTCGGGAAAACACAAGCCTTCTCGGCTTAATGCCCGACCCTTCCATTGCGGACGAGGACGAAGCGGCGGATCTTTCCTTTTCCGCCCTTGAGGATACCATTGAAAAATATTATTCCGAAGGAAGCGAAACTTTTTCCCGCCTTTCCGAAACTCTTGGCGGCGGAAGAAACGATTCCGGCCTTTCCGAAGCGGTTCTTACCCTTTACGGTTTTATAAGCGCCCTTCCCCATTTTGAGGACTGGCTTTTTGAAAAACTTGCGCTTTATAATTCTTCCGTTCCCGCTTCGAAAACAGTCTGGGCGGAAATTCTTTTCAAAAAGGCTCTTATGATCCTTCGCCACCACCTTTCCAAAGCGGAATTTATGGCGGCGGAATGTGAAAAGGAATTTTGCGAAAAATATGCTGCAATGTTCCGTGACGACTTTTTTGTTCTTGAGCGCCTTATCGAAGTTTGCGAGCAGAAAGATTGGGAAAGGCTTGGGCAGATGTTTGCTTCCCCCGGTTTTTCCAAGAAACCCACCGTCAAAGACGCTGACGAAATTCTCAAAGCAAGGGTGAAAACCGTTCGCGACGAATATTGCGGCTCTTCCGGAATTATTCAGAAACAGCTTGCGGAGGAATTTTCCGTTTCCGAAAAGGAATTTTCCGAAGATATTTCCGCAGTTTCCGAATATTTCAAATGCCTTTCGGAAGTCACCCTTGAATATGACCGCCGCTTTAAGGAAATCAAGCGCGAAAAACGCCTTATCGATTACACCGACCTTGAACAGTTCACCCTTTCCGTCCTTACCGAAAAAGACGAAAACGGAATTTACGTTCCTTCCGCGGTTGCGAAAGATATTTCTTCCCGTTTTGACTATATCCTTATCGACGAATGTCAGGATATAAACAAGGTTCAGGACACCATTTTCAGAACCATTTCAAACGGCAAAAACCTTTTCTTCGTTGGCGACGTTAAACAGAGCATTTACCGTTTCCGCCAGGCGATGCCGGAACTTTTCCTCAAAAAGCGAAAAGAATGGCCTGTTCTTGATGAAAACAAAAGCTTCCCCGCAACCATAATCCTCGGAAAAAACTACCGAAGCAGAAAAAACATTGCCGGTGCCGTTAACTATATTTTCGGCCAGATAATGTCTGCCGAAGGCGCGGAAATTGAATATGACGAATCGGAAATGCTTATTCCGGAAGCGGTTTTTCCGGAAAGCGACGAAATCAGAAACGAATTTTTGCTTATAGATTCCGAAAAGGACAGTACCAAGGAAGAAGCAAAAGC
>JAFOYK010000087.1 GCA_017424665.1 Oscillospiraceae bacterium | reverse complement strand
AAGACCTTCGACAATTTCAAATTTAGCTTTCTTTATGTTTTCCCGGGAACCGAGATTTTCAATATGGCAGGTTCCTATGCAGGTTATTACCGCAATATCCGGTTTTGTCGGAACGGTGAGCTCACGGATCTCGCCGAGATTTACCATTCCGAATTCAAGCACCATTGCTTCGATGCTTTCGTCAAGTTCAAGAATGGTTTTCGGAACGCCGACTTCATTATTAAGATTATTTTCGGTTTTAAGGGTCTTATACTCGCTTTTGATAACAGAAGCAATCATTTCCCTTGTGGTGGTTTTTCCTACGGAACCGGTTACGGCAATGACTTTGGGGCTGAATTTGCTTCTGTAAAGACCGGCAATATCGAGAAAAGCCTGGCGGGTGGTGTTAACGAAAAGAAGATTATCGGTTCCGTAATCCCCTTCCTTCTGAACGACCGCCCAAAGGGCGCCTCTTTCCATGGCGGTTTTGACAAAAGCGTGGCCGTCGAATCTTTCGCCGCAAAGAGCGACAAAGATACTTCCGGGTCTTACGTCCCTGGAATCCGTGCAGATATTTGTAATTTCAATATCCGGAACTTCGGTTTTTGTTTCTGCGCCGATTGCCTTTGCGATTTCTTTAAGTTTTAACGGAAGCAAAACACATTCCCCTTTCCGTTTTTATTTTTCAAGTTCTTCAATAAAGTTTTTTACGATTACTTTTTCATCAAAATATACTGTTCCGAAATCGAGCACCTGGTAATCTTCGTGGCCTTTTCCCGCAAGAAGAAGAACGTCGCCTTTTTCACAATGTTCAATTGCCCATTTAATGGCTTTATAGCGGTCCGGCTCGTAATAATAAGGAACGCCGCATTCTTCCATCGCCGGAAGAGTATCTTTAGCAATTTCCTCAACCGCTTCGTGGCGGGGGTTGTCGCTTGTAAGAATCATAAAATCGGATTTTGCCGCAACGGCATTCACCATCTTCGGACGTTTTGTTTTATCACGGTTTCCGGCACATCCGAAAAGGGTGATTATTCTTCCATCGGCACATTCCTTGATGGAATCGAGCACTTTTTCAAGAGCATCGGGGCCGTGGGCAAAATCGCGGATAACGGTGAAATCACCTTTATGGATGACCTCAACTCTGCCTTTAACGCCGGGGCAGGTGTTGAGACCTTCAACAGCTTCTTCAAAGGAAAGTCCGCAGTTCATTGCGGCGGCAGCCGCAAGCATTGCATTGGAAGCGGAAAATTTTCCGGGCATGGAAAAACTTACTCTTCCGATATTTCCGGTTCCGACCATTGCAAATTTGCAGCCGTCGGAATAGTTTTTAACGTCGTGTGCGGTATAATCCGCTGAAATATCACCGATGGAAACGGTGGAAACGGGAACGGAAAGTTCGGAACAAAGGCGTTTTCCGTATTCATCATCGATGCAGACAACGGCTTTTTCACAGTTGCGGAAAAGTTCCTTTTTAGCATCAAAATAATTTTCCATCGTTCCGTGATAGTCGAGATGGTCCTGGGTAAGGTTTGTGAAAACCGCAGTTTCAAAATGACATCCCTCAACGCGTTTCTGGTCAAGAGCCTGGGAAGAAACTTCCATTACAACATATTCGCAGCCGGCATTGGCCATTCTTGAAAAGATTACGTGAAGTTCCGATGCATCCGGTGTGGTGTATTTTGCCGGAAGGGATATATCCCCGATAAGGTTCTGGATTGTTCCGATAAGTCCGACCTTTTTCCCCGCGGATTCAAGAATATGTTTTATAAGATAGGTTATGGTGGTTTTTCCGTTTGTTCCGGTAACACCGATAAGCTTCATTTTTTCAGCCGGATTTCCGTTAAGGTTCGCGCACATTCTTGCGTAAGCGGCTCGGCTGTTCTTAACAATAATTTGTTCCTCAACACCGGTATCCCTTTCCGCAACGATCCAGGAAGCTCCGTTGCGCTTTGCGGCGGCGGCATATTCGTGTCCGTCTATGTTTCCGCCTTTGATGCAGACGAAAACAGAACCCGGTTCCACCCTTCTGGAATCTCCGGTAACGTCTTTTATTTCAACGTCTTTGATTTTTCCGGTATATTCAACGTCCCTTAAAAGTTCAGATAAAAGCAAGGGATCACCTCCGATTGAATATTTTTTGTTATTAACCTTCGCCGTTTTCCTCTTCTCCGGAATTTATGGTAAAGGTTACTTCAATTATGGTTCCGGGCATTACCGATTCGCCCGCCGCAGGAGTCTGGCTGTAAGCGACCTGGTCGGTTGCGGATTCGGAAACGCCGACAAGTTTAAGTTTAAGTCCCGCTCCGATAATGGCGTTGTTAACTTCGGTAACGCTCATTCCGGCAACGTCGGGAACTTCGATTTCTTTAGGAATAAGGCTTTCGTCGGTATAAAGGGTTATGGTTCCGCCGGCGGTAAGCTGAGAGCCCGCTTCGGGAGACTGAGCAACAACAGTTGCGCCTTCGCCGACTATGGTAACGGAATAACCCTGAAGACGGAGAACGGTCATTGCGTCGTGAACAAGCTGGCCGTTTACGTCTTTAACTTTTCCGCTCATCGCAGTAAGTTCGGATTCGGTATAGTTGGGTTCGATTCCCATATAAGGAAGAATATCCGCAAGCATTGCGCCGACAACCGGTGCGGCAACAACGGAACCGTAAGGGTTTTCCATCTGCGCTTCATCAAGAAGAAGAAGGATAACTATCTGGGGATCATCCGCCGGGGCAACACCGAGGAAGGAAGAAACATATGCTTTAACTTTTCCTTCTTCGTCAAGCTGGTCAAGTTTTTCGGAAGTTCCGGTTTTGCCGCCGATTTTATAACCGGGAACAGCCGCGGTTCTACCGGAACCGTCGCTTACAACGGTTTCGAGAATCTGGCAAACGGTTTCGGAAGTTGCTTCGGAAATGACCTGGCGAACAAGGGTCGGTTCATATTCTTCAACAATGCTTCCGTCGGCGGAAATTACTTTTTCAACAAGATAAGGCTTATAAAGGTCGCCGCCGTTTACCGCCGCAGAAACAGCGCTTATAAGCTGGATAGGGGTTACTTTGAAGGTCTGACCGAAGGAGCTTGAAGCAAGGTTCATTTCGGTCATCTTTGTATGATAGATACTTGCCGCTTCACCGGGAAGATCAATGTCGGTTTTTTCGGTAAGACCGAAAGCTTCAAAATAATTCTGGAAATTTTCAATTCCCATATTGAAACCGATTCGGATAAAAGCGGGGTTGCAGGAGTTCTGAACCGCTTCCGCAAGGCTTTGTTCGCCATGACCGAAAGTTTTCCAGCAGGAAATCTTTCTGTCCGCAACGTTTTCATAACCGATACAGGTAAATCTGTCGCCGATTGTGGAAGTATTGCTGTCAAGCGCCGCGGCAAGAGTTATTATTTTAAATACGGAACCCGGTTCATAGGGGTCGGAAATGGCTTTGTTACGCCACATATCATACTGCGCCTGGGTGGTTGCCGCTCCCTGTTCATCTTCCGGAAGTTTCTGAATTTCTTCTTTCACGGAATCCGGAAGAGTGGTGTAACTGTTGGGGTCAAAGTCGCCTTTGGTCGCCATTGCAAGGATCTTTCCGGTGTTGGGATCCATTGCAATACATGCGGCACGTTTTTGAACGTCGTGTTCTTTTACTGCAAGTTCAAGGTGTTTTTCAACAAAATACTGAATACCTTCGTCAATGGTGGTAACAATGCTGTTTCCGTCCTCGGAAGAATAAAGTTCGTCATATTCGAAAGGCATTTTCTGTCCCCAGGAATCCTGTGCGGAAATAAGTTTGCCCGGAGTTCCGCTGAGAATATCGTCGTAATAGGATTCAAGTCCGTAGGAACCGACGTAGTCCGAGTTTACAAATCCGATTACGGAAGCTGCAAAATTTTCGTAAGGATATTTTCTGGAAACGTCCTCTTCAACGAAAATACATCTTGAAACGCCGTTGTTGGTTGCGAAAGCGGTGACTTCCTCAACAATTTCTTTTCCCACTCTCGTTTTTATCGCGGCATAGAGGGTATCTCTTTCGCATTTCTCTCTTAAATAGCTTTCGCTTACTCCAAGTATTTCCGAAAGGCCGGAGATGATAAGTTCCTTATCCGTGCCGTTCTTGATATTGTTCGGGGCTACGCAGATGGTCCATGCGGTGGTGCTCATTGCAAGTTTGTTTCCGTTAGAGTCATAAATTGCTCCGCGGTTTGCCGCAATTTCCGTTACCTCAAGCTGGGTTTCCGCCGCCTGGCGCTGATATTCCTCCGATTCGATTATCTGGATATAAAACAGGCGTCCGATCAGGACAAAAAATCCAAGCGATGCAATAATACACGCTATCAATACCCTCATTTTTATAACTGCACTCGGTGATTTACTCATTT
>JAFOYK010000094.1 GCA_017424665.1 Oscillospiraceae bacterium | reverse complement strand
GTTCTTCTCAACATCGAGAACATGACCCAGGAAGCACAGAACGCTCTTCTCAAATCCCTTGAAGAACCGCCGGCTCATGCAAGGTTTATTTTAACTTGCGACAACCGCCGCAGCCTTCTGGATACCATCATAAGCCGTTCGACGGTTTATACCCTTGAACCGCTCACCAGAGAAGAATGTGCCGCGGCTTTGCGCGAAAACTTTCCGGAACTTTCCGAAAGGGAAGCGGAACTTTTTGCAATAGCCTATGGCGGAAATTTCGGCGCGGCAAGCGCGGGAGCTTCCGAAGGAGCGCTTGAAACCGTTCTTCTTGCGGCGAAAACTCCGGAACTTCTTAAAAAAGGCGAAAGCTACGTTCTTGCGGCGGAACTTTCCGCAAAATGCAAAACAAGGGCGGATTTTTCGGAATATCTCGAAAGACTTCTTAACATAACCGGCCGCTGCGGAATCGACCGCGCAGCCGGCAAAAATACACCGGTAAGGGTAACCCCTTCCGAAGCAGTTAAAACATCAGAAATTATTGAACGCGGAAAACTTGCGGCTATGCAAAACTGTTCCCTTGAACTTACCGAAAGCTGGTTTGCAATGGAACTTTCCCGCGTTTTCGGAGGAAATTTATGAGCGAAAAGATCGAAGTTATAGGCGTCCGCTTTAAAGAAGTCGGAAAGGTCTATTATTTTGACCCGGAGGGCGAAAAATTTTCCATCGGCGACAGAGTAATCGTTGAAACCAGCCGCGGAATCGAATGCGGCGAGGTTGCGGCAGATAACCGTTTTGTCACCGAGGATAAAGTTGTTATGCCCCTTAAAAAAGTTCTTCGCTTTGCAACGGCGGAAGACCTTAAACACGTTGAGGAAAACGATCAGCTTGAAAAACAGGCTTTTGAAAAATGCCTTGCCAAAATCGCTGACCATCACCTTGATATGAAACTTGTTGACGTTGAATATACTTTCGACAACAGCAAGATTATTTTCTATTTCACCGCGGACGGAAGAATCGACTTCCGCGAACTTGTTAAAGACCTTGCGGCAATTTTCCGCACAAGGATCGAACTTCGCCAGATCGGCGTTCGCGATGAAGCAAAAATGCTCGGCGGTCTCGGAATTTGCGGAAGACCTTTCTGCTGTTCCCAGTTTCTTGGGGAATTTGCGCCCGTTTCCGTAAAAATGGCAAAGGAACAGGGACTTTCCCTTAACCCCACCAAAATTTCCGGAACCTGCGGAAGACTTATGTGCTGCCTTAAATATGAACAGGAAGGTTATGAGGAACTTATCAGAACCATGCCGAGAATGGGCTCCGCTGTAAGAACTCCGGACGGAAACGGCGTTGTTGTTGACATTAACCTTATGACCGGAATGCTTTCCATTAAGATGGACGACGCTCCGGATGGCGCGCCCAAATCTTTCCACAAATCTTTTGTAAAACGTCTTCGCGGCGAAAGGGAAGAACCCAAACCCGAAACCGAAGAAGATTTTGAAGAATAATTTTTCAGGAGGTTTTCATCATGGCTTATAAAATTTCCGATATGTGCATCGAATGCGGAACCTGTGCAGAAAACTGTCCCGTTAACGCAATTGAACCCGGCGACGGAAAATATGTTATCAACCCCGCAAAATGCATTGATTGCGGAACCTGTTCCTATTCCTGCCCGGTTGGCGCAGCACAGCCCGGCGACGATTGATTTCCTAACAAAAAGCGGAAAGCTTCGGCTTTCCGCTTTTTTACGTATTGATTTTTTTAAAATATGTGTTAGAATTGTATTATCTTTATAAAGGAGGTTTTTTTATTATGGCATACAAAATTTCCGATGCTTGCATCATGTGCGGCGCTTGCGCAGATGCTTGCCCTGTTGAAGCAATTTCCGAAGGTGACGGCAAATACGTTATCGATGCTGACAAATGCATCGACTGCGGCTCCTGCGCAGCAGAATGCCCCGTTGGTGCTCCCGAAGAAGCATAATTAAAACGTTTCTTAAAGAAGGAAGGCTTTGGCCTTCCTTCTTTTTTTATGTGGATATTGATTTTTGTAAAATATGTGGTAGAATTAGTTTGTAAAATTATGAAAGGCGGCGAAACCATGGCATATATCATCACAAGCGGATGCATTGAATGCGGAAAATGCGAAAAAGAATGTCCGAAAGACGCAATTTATCAGACCTGCGGACAGTATGCCATTGTTCCGAGAAGATGCATCGAATGCGGAAAATGCGCAAAAGTATGTCCTGTCGGCGCGCCGAAGAAAAAAGAAAAAAGATGATTTTTCGGGAAGGGAATTTCCGTCCCGTTTTTTATATTGCCTTTTGAAAACGGGGATTTTTAATGGATATTATTGTGAACGATTTTTACGGCCTTGATATGGCCACAACAAAAGAATACGGTTTCGGCGGCGATGCGCTTTTGCTCGCGGAATTTGCAAAGCCGAAATTCAAAGACACCGTTCTCGACCTTTGCACCGGCTGCGGAGTTGTTCCGGTAATGATGATGGCAAACGGTTTTAAAGGAAGAGTTACCGCGGTTGATATCCAGCCCGGAGCAATTGAACTTTGTAAATGGACCGCCGAGAAAAACGGCGTTGAGGACAGATTTTTTCCTGTTCTTGCGGACCTTAACGAACTTGATTGGGAAGCGGAAAGCTTCAGCCTTATAACCGTTAACCCGCCCTATTTCGTAACCGGTTCCGGAAAAGAAAACGGAACAACTTCCCGCGACCTTGCAAGAAGGGAAAGCGGATGCACTCTTGCCCAGGTTACAAAAGTTGCCGGAAGGCTTCTTAAATACGGCGGAAGGTTTTGCATGTGCCACAGACCTGAAAGACTTGCGGACGTTATTTTTGAAATGAGAAAAAACAAAATCGAACCGAAGCGACTTACTTTCGTAAACAACGCTACGGATTCGACCGAACCCTGGCTTATTCTTATTGAAGGCAAAAAAGGCGGCCACGCCGGACTTAAAATAAATTATATACAGAACGGAAGATAAAAGATTATGGGAATTCTTTATGTTGTTGGAACACCCATCGGAAACCTTGGGGATTTTTCCCCGAGAGCGGTGGAAACCCTTGAAAAAGTTGATTTTATCGCGGCGGAGGATACCCGCGT
>JAFOYK010000105.1 GCA_017424665.1 Oscillospiraceae bacterium | reverse complement strand
TACTGCACCGACGGTGTTTCCGCCGCCATTTTCCGCAAGGTCTGCGCCAAGGCGGATGTTCCCGTCCAGACTTACTGCAACCGGGCAGACATCCCCGGCGGTTCCACCCTGGGCAATATTTCCCTGCACCATGTATCCGTCCCCACCGTGGATATCGGCCTTGCGCTTCAGTTTAAAAACAATTCCCTTTCCGAACAGGAATTTGCAAGAAGAATTCACCGCGGCGACACCGAGCATTTCATGGAACATTACATCGATTATAAAAACGAATATTATTCTCCGCTTGTTGCGGAATAAATTAGAAAACAAAAAGGAGTGCTTCTTTGCGAAGCACTCCTTTTTTAATATAGTGAGAAAATAGCAGAGCCGAAAATTATTTGTATTAAAATGGAACGGTCAGGACCGTTCCCTGCATTTCCGCCCTTCCGTCTTTTGTCCTGAGGACAAAATCCATCTCCCCTGATAGGAGGAGGTTTTTGCAAAAAAAACAACCGAGCTGAAAAAGTAAAATGAAAATCCGCCGTCGGCCTGAACGATGGCGGTTGAGATTAGAAAACTCCAATCTTCCGGTGGAGAGTTTATTCCCTCTTTTTCAAAGGGGGAATCGCTTGCGGGAGCAAGCGGTTAGGGGTTTGAACTTTTCTTTCAGGTGCATACTCTTGCGGTACCCAAAATATTCTGCGGCATACGCCTTGAATATTTTGACCGCGGCGCCAAACCCTGCTCGCTTCATCGTCCACAGGACGCGCTTCGCAGGCTTTGCTCGGTTTCTTTTGGTTACAAAAGAAATGGGGTTGTATTTATGTTAAAACGGGCGGATAATATCCGCCCCTACGTTATGAAAGCTTTTTCAAAAAAACAAAGGCACTTCATTGTGAAGTGCCTTTGTTGTGTTTTCAATTATTTCTGTTCTTCCTCGATTGCTTTAAGAAGAATTTCTTTTGCGTAGGAAATGGATTCCTTTACGCAGCCGTCTTCGAAAGGAACGTGGAGGTTTGCAACTTTGAGAAGGCCAAGATAGCTCTTGCTTCCGCCGGCGTTGCAAAGCGCAAGGTAATCTTTCCATGCCTGTTCTTTGTTTTCAGCATAGCGTTTTTTGAATTCCATTGCGCCCATGGTGGTAAGGGTATAGTTGATGTAATAGAACGGATAAAGGAAGATGTGGAGTTTGTGATACCAATAGCCGCCGCGGTCCATAAATTCGTCGTCGGAATAGGTTCTCCAGGGCATATATTTTTCTTCGAGCTTATGCCATTCATAAGTTCTTTCCTTCGGGGTAAGATCCGGGTTTTCATAGATGATGTGCTGGAATTCGTCAACGGCAACGCCGAAAGGAACGAAGGTAAGAGCTTCCTGAAGATGTGCGAAGCGATATTTGTCTGCCATATCGCCGAACATGTATTCGGCATAGGGATAGCAGAACTGTTCCATGGACATGGAGTGAATTTCAGCAATATCGGTGCTTTCATGGAAATAATCGGAAACGGGCTGGTGGCGCATTGCGCAATAACCTGCAAATGCATGGCCGAGTTCGTGGGAAAGAACCTGCATATCGAAAATGGTGTGGTTAAAGCAGCTGAAAACGAAGGGAGCTTTATATTTCTTAAGGCTGGTCATATAGCCGGTGGAAGCTTTGCCCGGTTTGTTTTCAAGATCCATAAGGTTGTGGTCGATCATGAAATCGATGAATTCGCCGGTTTCGGGGCTGAGTTCATGATACATTTTGCGAGCCTGTTCAACAAGGAATTTTGCGTCGCCGATGGGTTCTGCGTTGCCGTCCGGGAAGATGAATTTTTCATCGTAAGCCATAATTTTGTCAACGCCGATTCTCTTTGCCTGGGCTTTATAAAGTTCTTCGCAAAGGGGAACAAGGTCGCGTTTTACCTGTTCACGGAAAGCGGCAACTTCTTTCTGGCCGTAATCGCTTCTTCCCTGGTTGATGTAGCCAAGGGGAGTGAAGGTTTCGTAGCCAAGAGCTTTGCCCATTGCGGTGCGGCATTTTACAAGTTTATCGAAAATTTCTTCCATTTTTTCTTCGTTGGAAGCATAGAATTCGGAATATTTTGCGAAAGCGGCTTTACGGACTTCGCGGTCGGGGTTTCCGAAATAGCTCTGGATTCCGTAAAGGTTAAGAACCTTTCCGTCAAATTCGATGTTTGCGGTTGCCATAAGTTTCTGATATTCGGTGGTGAGCATTGCCTGTTCCTGAAGATAGGGGATAAGTTCGGGCTTGAAGGAATCGAGCTCGCGGCGGACTTTCATAAGAAGTTCCGGGCCGAAATCTTCGTCAATTTCTTTTGCGAAGGGGCTTTCGGCAAGAGCTTTTGCGTATTCGGTGAAAGTTGCCTGAGCAACGGGAAGGCGCTGGTGAAGGAAAGCCATTTCGTCTTCATAGAATTTGTCGGTGGTGTTAAGGGTGTTGCGGATGTGTGCAACGGTGAACATGGTTTCCATTTCTTCGCCGGATTTGTCATAATCGAGGATTATCTGTTTAACTTCCTCATAGCTTTTTGCCGCGCGAAGTTTTGCGGTATATTCTTTGCAGAGTTCTTCCGCTTTGTCAATGTCCGGGCGGACATATTCAATTTTGTCAAAACTGAAGTTTTCCATAAAAACCGTTCCTTTCAGATGCAAAAAAATTTACAAGGTTATAATAGCAACTTTCACGCTTTAAGTCAATGAAAGTCAATTTTTTCAACAGCAAAGAAAAAAGCACCCCGAAGGGTGCCTTTTGTTATTTATTCCAATCATTAACGTTTCTGATTATCCAATCCGCAAGAGCGGGGATTCCTTCGCCGGTTTTCGCGGAAATATAAAGAATTTCAATTTCCGGGTTGCGGAGTTTTGCGTATTCCTCAACTTTTTCCTTGTCAAAATCGAAGTAATCGATAACGTCGGTTTTGTTGATTACAAGAAGGTCGCAGGTTTCGTACATAAGCGGATATTTAAGGGGTTTGTCGTGGCCTTCCGGAACGGAAAGAATGGTCATGTTTTTGGAAGCGCCGGTGTCAAATTCTGCAGGGCAGACAAGGTTTCCCACGTTTTCAAGAACAACAAGGTCGAAATTTTCGGTATCCAGCTGGGAAAGTCCCTGGCGGGTCATATCCGCGTCAAGGTGGCACATTCCGCCGGTGTGGATCTGAATGGAAGGAACACCGGCGCTGACCATCGCTTCAGCGTCAACTGCGGAATCGATATCCGCTTCCATGACCGCCCAGCGAAGTTTTCCGGAAAGTTCTTTCGCAAGAGCTTTAAGAGTGGTGGTCTTGCCGCTTCCGGGAGAAGACATAAGATTTAAAAGGAAGGTTTTTTCTTCTTTAAGTTTTTTGCGAAGTTCTTCGGCGTCTTTGTTGTTGTCTTCGAAAACGCTCTGTTTAACTTCGATGATTTTAATTTCCTCCATTATTTTTCATCCTCCCAGATTTTAAGATCCATGTTGTAATCTTTCATGAAATATTCGTGAAGGTCGGAGCGCATGGGCATGGTCTGTTTGATTTTGATAGCATCAAAGTTGCAGCGGCTCTTGCAAATTCCGCAGCCGACGCAGGTTTCCTGGTTGATAACAACTTTTCCGTCCTCGCCGAAGGAAATTGCTTCAACGGGGCAACCGTTTTTGGCGGTGATGCATTTTTTACAGCCGACGCATTTGGTTCTGTCCGGAACGGCGGTCCAGCCGGCAGGGTGGAAGCGGTGGCGTTCTTTTTCGGTGGCGTTTCTCGCAAGGCGGATAGCTATGCAGCAGCAGGGGCAGCAGAAGCATATCTCAAGGAATTTATCCATCTGGTCGTTGCGGATTCCCCAAAGAAGCTGTTCAACCTCTACCCAGACTGCCTGGCCCATAAGGCCGTATTCCGCGGCTTTGTCAACTCTTGCGCAGGCTTCTTCATAAGTAAGCTGGCGGCCAAGGCCGTGTTTTTCAATGATTTTTCCCGCTTCGCCAAGGAAAAGACAGCCGACGTCATGGGGAAAATCCTTGCAATCGTTTGCCTCGCGGCAAAGGCAGGAATCCATTCCGCCGATGAAAGTGGCGTTTTTAAGGGATTTTTTGATAAGCTCCATCGGAACAACAACTTTCTGGCTTTCTTCGGTTATGTCAACGTTAAGGGGCATAACAACGGTGGAAGTGTGTGTTTCCATATCCGGATAGAGCATGATTCCCTTTTTGTAAAACTTCGCTTTCTTTCCGCCTTCTTTCATCCAGACGGAAAATTTCACGAACATTTTATAAAGTTTAAGAGCCAGCGGCCAGCGTTTGTCGCTCATATAGATAACGTGCTCTTTGAGCCAGTTATAGATTCCAAGGCCGTTTGGCTTGTTTTCATAAGGCGGAAAGGAAACTTCCTTTCGGTCAAGGCGTTTTTCGTCAAGATAAAGAACGTTTCCTTCTTCGTCAATGTTGCTTGCCTGTTTTTTGATTTCTTCCATAAATACCTCTTTAAATTTCAGTAACCGATTTCTTTGATTATAAGATTTTTTCCGGGAACCATTGAAAGACGAAGTTCGGAATTTTTAAAAAGTTCCATTTCGTCCGTTGCCACCGGAAAAAGTTTTTCAAGAAAAACCGAAACAAAGGTGGATTCCGTTCCGACTTCGAGCGTTATGTGTTTTATTGCCGGAATTTTGTTTTCTTCGGCAACGGCCGAAACCTTTTTTACAACCTGGCAAAGAACGCCCAGTTCGTGCACGGAAATCACCTCTCTTTATAAAGTTATAGGAAAACTTATATCACGGTTTTGTGTAACTTTTGTGATGAAGCTGTTGACACGTCAACATTTTGTAAAAATTCGTTTTAATTAAGGTCTAATATTAAATTTTTTGGAAATATTATTAAATATATATTGCAATTCCTACAAAAATAGTATAATATAAAATCCGGAAAACCGAAAGGTTAATATTTATTAAGGAGGAAAACAAATTTGGAAAAACGTTTTGTTTATGTGGATAACGCCGCAACAACTCCTATCTCCAAAGAAGTTCTCGATGCAATGATGCCCTGGCTCACCGAAGGCTACGGCAACGCATCCAGCATATATTCAAAAGGCCGCGAAGCAGGCTGGGCTCTTAAAAGAGCTCACGAAGAAGTTGCCGCAGTGATCGGCGCAGAACCGAACGAAGTTTATTTCACTTCTTGCGGTTCCGAATCCGACAACTGGGCGCTTAAAGGCGCAATGCAGACCCTTTCCAAAAAAGGAAAGAAACATATCATCACTTCCGTTTTCGAACACCACGCAATTCTCCACACCTGCAAAGCTCTTGAAAAACAGGGTTTTGAAGTAACTTACCTTCCCGTTTATGAAAACGGAATCGTAAAACCCGAAGACGTTGAAGCAGCAATCCGCCCCGACACCGGCCTTGTTTCCATCATGTTCGCAAACAACGAAATCGGAACCATCCAGCCCATCGCCGAAATCGGAAAAATCTGCCGCGAACACAAAATCTGGTTCCATACCGACGCTGTTCAGGCAATGGGCCACGTTAAAATCGACGTAAACGAACTTAACGTGGATATGCTCTCCCTTTCCGGACATAAGATCCACGCACAGAAGGGCGTTGGAATGCTTTACGTAAGAAAAGGCGTGGTTCTTCCCAACCTTATCGACGGCGGCGGCCAGGAACGCGGAAAACGTGCCGGCACCGAAAACGTTGCGGCAATCATGGGCTTTGCGAAAGCAATGCAGATCGCAAACGAAAACATTGAGGAACGCGGCGCAAAAACCAAAGTTCTCCGCGATAAACTCATTGATAATATTCTTAAAATCGAACACACCCGCCTTAACGGCGACCGCGAAAAACGCCTTCCGGGCAACGTAAACATTTCCATCGAAGGAATCGAGGGCGAAAGCCTTCTTTTAAGCCTTGATATGCTCGGAATCTGCGCAAGCTCCGGTTCCGCCTGCACTTCCGGTTCTCTTGACCCGAGCCATGTTCTTCTTGCTCTCGGTCTTGTTCACGAAACTGCCCACGGTTCCCTTCGAATCAGCCTTGATGACAGCAACACCGAAGAGGACGTTGACTATATTCTTGAAAACCTTCCCGGAATTGTTGAAAGACTTCGCGCAATGAGCCCCCTTTGGGAAGCCATGATGAAAGGCGAAAACAAAAAAGTCACCATGATGAAATAAAAAATGTGCCCCTTTGACCGTAGGGGGCGGATATTATCCGCCCTAAAGAAACCGGACAGGGTAACAATCCCTCAGTCACCTGCGGTGACAGGCAACTCTTGCGGTACCCAAAATATTCTGCGGCATAAAGCCTTGAATATTTTGACCGCGGCGCCAAACCCTGCTTGCTGTATCGTCCACTGGACGCGCTTCGCAGGCTTTGCTCTTTACACAAAGGAGCCTTGATATGAAATAAATCCCTTGCATAAAATCGGAGGAAAAGCAAATGTTATATTCTGAAAAAGTATTCGACCATTTTTCCAATCCCCGCAACGTCGGTGAAATTCCGGACGCAAACGGCGTTGGCGAAGTTGGCAACGCAAAATGCGGAGATATCATGAAAATGTATCTCAAAATCGAAAACGGAATCATCGTTGACGTAAAATTCAAAACTTTCGGCTGCGGCGCCGCAATTGCAACCAGCTCCATGGCAACCGAAATGATCAAAGGAAAATCCATCGACGATGCTCTTAAACTCACCAACAAAGCCGTTGTTGAAGCTCTCGACGGTCTTCCGGCAGTTAAGATCCACTGCTCCGTTCTTGCAGAACAGGCAGTAAAATCCGCTCTTTCCGATTATTACACCCGTCTTGGTGTAGATCCGCTTCCCATCGTCGGCCCCATCGGCGTTGTTGAATGCGAAGAATAAAATAATTTTCAAAAAGGAGTTTGCAAAATGAAG
This sequence comes from Oscillospiraceae bacterium, assembly GCA_017424665.1. Taxonomy (GTDB): domain Bacteria; phylum Bacillota; class Clostridia; order Oscillospirales; family Ruminococcaceae; genus UMGS1668. Next base: position 607 of record JAFOYK010000105.1, on the reverse strand, counting down.
ATTTACAAATGTGAAAGCTGCGACAAAATCCTCATCAATCTTGGCGAACAAAACGGAAAACTCAACAAAAACGAACTTATTCCCGGCTCTGTGGATGCGGCCCTTGAAAAGCACGTTCCCGCAGTTGAAGTTAAGGGAACCACCGTTCTTGTAAAAATCGGCGAAGTCACCCACCCAATGCTTCCGGAACACCACATTGAATGGATCCTTCTTGAAACCAAAAAAGGTTTCCAGATCAAATATCTTGAAGTTGGCGAAGCACCGGAAGCAAAATTCGAACTTGCTGACGACGAAGCCGTCGCCGTTTACGAATACTGCAACCTCCACGGTCTTTGGAAAAAAGAACTTTAATCAAAACAAAAAAGGCACCCGAAAGGGTGCCTTTTATATTATAACATTTATTGTAGGGAACGGTCTTGACCGTTCCGTTCTTTTTATTCTTTAATAATTTTCGTCGTGTAAGCCAAACCGCATTTTCCCGGTTTCGGAAGGCCAAGCTGCCAAAGGTTTTCGGCCTTATTTTCAAGGGCGGCAAAAAGCTTTGCGGTTTCGGAAGTTTTTTCAAGGTCTGCAAGGGAAGCGGAAATCGGAAGTTCACATCCGGCGG
>JAFOYK010000016.1 GCA_017424665.1 Oscillospiraceae bacterium | reverse complement strand
GAATTTCTCGGAAACGGAAGCCTTTGGAATTTTAAATTTTCCGAAGCTTATTACCCCGCGGCCAAACTTCCTTTCTGGGGATTCATTTTCCTCGGATTCATGGCCGCAATCCTTAACTGGGTGAAGGAATTTGCTTCAAAAAACGATAAAAAAGGCGGTGAGGAATCCTTATGAGTTATATTGTTCAGTTCCTCACCATGATGCTTACGGCGCTTTTCGTTGAAAATATTATTTTCACAAGAGCCCTTGGAACAAGCTGGCTTTTCTATCTTACCAAAAATCCGAAGGAAATTTTAAAATATACCCTTCTTTTAACCGGTGTTACAACCCTTTCCGGAATAATCGGTTATCCTCTTCGCGGATTATTGCATTCCCACGAAATGAGCCACGTTCTCGTTCCGATAATGTTCATCGCAATAACCGCGGCGGTATATCTTGCCGCATATTTTGTGATAATCAAATTTTTCCCGGAAAAATTTGAAAACCCCGGCCTTAATCTCGGAACAGCCGTTTTCAACTGCGCCGCCCTCGGAACTCTTCTTGTTCCCGCTAACATAAGGCTCGACCTTATCAGCACCGTTGGCTACGGAATCGGAATGAGCCTTGGTTTCGGTCTTGCGGCGGTAATAGTCGGCTATGGTCTTACAAGGCTTGAATATTGCCGTGTTCCGAAAATTTTCCGCGGAGTTCCGATTGCGCTTATCTATCTCGGACTTCTTTCCCTTGCTTTCTATGGTCTTGTTGGCCATCAGCTTCCCACATAAAAGGTGTTCGCTATGAAAAGATATAAAGTAAAACACTACCGCTCAAGGATATATAATCCTATCCGCGGAAAAATCATAAAAGGTGTCCTGATTGCGGTAATTTCCGTTTGCCTTTTTGCAATCGGCTGGTTTTCCTATGAACCGCTTATGGAGGCCATAAACGAAAAAAACAAAGATATAATCCAGCAGGAACCCGTTCCGGAAAAACCTCAGGAACCCGTTTTTGTTCCGGAGGAAGAGGAATTCCTTGAAAAGGAAACGGTTGCTGTGGTCGTTCCTGAAGAATATCTTTACAGTTCCATCGATTACCATGGATTTTTAAAATCCCTTGGAGAAGAAGTAACAGCAGTCGTTATCGACGTTAAGACCCAAACCGGAACCGTAACCTACGTTTCCGACCAGGTAAGCGTTAAAAACGCAGGAGCTTCCCACGAAAAGGCCGTAAACCTTGGAATGCGCATTAAAACCGCGAAGGATCTGGGCTTTGACGTTGTGGCAAGAATCTATGCTTTTGAGGACAGCACAGCGCCCTATAACGCAACGGATATGGCTATCCGCTACGGTTCCGCCGACGGAATCCTCTGGTTGGATGACAGCGTTGATAACGGTGGAAAACCCTGGCTCAACCCCTATTCCGATACAGCGCAGAAATATATCCTCGATATTATTTATGATACTGTGGACGCCGGAGCGGATGCCATCCTTCTCGAAGGGGTTCGCCTTCCGGAAGACGAGGGCATGGAATATGCCTATTTCGGAGGTTCTTCCGAAGAAACTTCCGCTTCCGAAATAATCGCCCAGTTCTGTAAAAGAGTTTATTCCGCAACGGTGATCACCGAAACTGATCTTATTCTCGGTTTCGAAAGCTATGAATTCGTTACGGAATCCGGAGTTTACGGCGAGGATCCTTTTTCGCTTTCCGCGGACGGTTTTGCTCCCGCAATCGATATCGACGATTTTATCGGCGAAAAATTCAGCGACGATTTCTATTTCAGAAGAAAGCCCGACGATATCACCGAAGTTTTTACGAAAGTCTATGAATCTTTTGGAAATATTGCCGGAATGAAGATCCTTCCCGTTCTGGATTTTGAAGGTTTCAAAAAAGAAGAAACCGCCGGAATTTTTGAATATCTTGAAAGAAAAGGCGCAGCCGGCTGGTTCCTTCTTTATAACGATTATTTCACCGGAATTCCGGAGGAACCCGAAACCGTTCCGGAAGAAGCTCCTTCCCAGCCAAGCGCTCCGGCAGTTCCCGTCGTTCCGGAAGTTCCTTATGTTCCGGAAGAACCTTCGGAACCTGAAAGTTCCGAAGCTTCCTCTTCCGAAGAAAGCGGACAGGAAGGAACCGAAGAAAAACCGGGAATCAAAGACCTTACGCCTAAAGAATCAGATGAATAAAATAAAAAAAGCCGCCCATTGCAGGTGGCTTTTTTTGTTTCCTTTTATTTTATTCCAAGAAGATCGCAAACCCTTAATACAAGGATTTGGGTTTTTGCATCGGGAATTTTTCCTTTTCTAACTTCCTCAAGAACTTCCTTAAGAGGAAGTTTTTTTATGTCAAGAAATTCGTCCTCGTCCGGATCCGGAGCGGATTCGGAAAGATTTTCCGCAAGGAAAAGGTGAATAACTTCATCGCAGAAACCCGGCGAAGAAAACATCGGGCCAAGTTCGGTCCATTTTTCGGCGGTAACGCCGCATTCTTCAAGAAGTTCGCGTTTGGCGCATTCAAGCGGAATTTCGCCGGGGTCGATTTTTCCGGCGGGCGCTTCGAAAACAGGGGAATCCACCGGATAGCGGAACTGTTCAACAAAAAAAGCCTCGCCGTTTTTGTCAATTGCGAGAATTGCCGTTGCGCCTTTGTGGCGAACAACCTCACGGAAAGCGGTTTTTTCTCCAAGGAAAATTTCGTCTTTAAAAACTTTCATAATATGGCCGTCAAAAACTTCGGTGGATTTTTTGGTTTTTTCCGGAACAACCATAAAAAAAGCCTCCCCTTTGCCTATTTTTTAATATTCTAACATATATTTAAAAAGAATTGAATATGCGGGAGGAAATTTATTTTGGAATTTTTTGAAAAACCAACGGCGGAAAATTTAAACTTTTATATAAAAGAAATTTTGAAAAAACATCCGTGCTCAAAAAGCTTTTTCATCGGGAAAACCGTGCTCGGAAGGAAAATTCCGGTGCTCACCGTTGGGAAGCCAAAGGGTTCGGTGCTTTTTGTCGGCGCCACTCACGGAAGCGAGTGGATGACAAGCCTTGTTTTGCTGCGATTTTTTGAAGAAATCTGCGAAGCTTTTGAGAAAAAGGAAAAGCTTTGCGGAACAGATATTTCCGCCGCAATATTAAAAAGAGGACTTTCGGCGGTGCCGGTGCTCAATCCGGATGGGGTGAACATCAATATTCTAGGCGCAAAAGCGGCTTTTTCTTCCGAAAAAAGAATTGAACGCCTTGCGAAAGGCGATTTTGAGCATTGGAACGCTAACGCAAGGGGAGTGGATATCAATCACAATTTCGGCGCCGGCTGGGAAATTTTGCATGAGCAGGAAAGAGCAAACAGAATTTTCGGCCCCGCCCCAAGGCAATATGGCGGCCCGCGGCCTTTTTCGGAACCGGAAACAAGGGCCGTTTGCGGCTTTATAAGCACTTTCGATATTGCAAGGCTCTGGTCTTTCCACTCCCAGGGCGAAGAAATTTATTGGTACTATGGCCCGAAAACGCCCATGATAAGCCGGGATATGGCGGAAGAATTTGCCTCTTTCTGCGGATATAAAGTTTCCTTCCCTTCGGGAATGGCAAGCCACGGCGGCTTAAAGGATTGGTATATTGAAAAATTCGGCCGCCCGGGTTTCACCGTTGAAATCGGAGCGGGGAAAAACCCGCTTCCCCTTTCGGATTTTGATAAAATTTATAAAAAATTGAAACCGGCGCTGATAAAATCTCTTTTAATGTGATTAAATCACAGAAAAAAGAATAAAAACCTGCTAAAATACGAATCACAGAAGGAAAATACCCAAACTTTTAAAATAAAAATAAATTTAAACTTGGAGGAAATTATAATGAATAAAAATAAATTTTATATTTGCGAACATTGTGGAAACGTTATTGAAATGGTAAATGATTCCGGAGTTCCGGTAATGTGCTGCGGCCAGAAAATGAAAGCCCTTGAACCCGGCGTTGTTGAAGCAAGCCACGAAAAACACATCCCCGTTGTTGAGGTCGAAGGAAACCTTGTAAAAGTTGTTGTCGGTTCCGTGGAACACCCCATGGGCGAAGAACACAGCATCCTCTGGATCTATCTTAAAACCGACAAAGGCGGTTACAGAAAGAACCTTGCGCCCGGCGAAGCACCCAAAGCCGTTTTCGCTCTTCATGACGAAAAACCGGTTGAAGTATATGCTTACTGCAACCTTCACGGTCTTTGGAAAGCCGACGTTTGATAAAAACGAATGGAGGCGGCCGATATGATGGATAAAAAGGTTCATAAACTTTTAAACCAACAGATAAACAAGGAATTTTATTCCGCCTATCTCTATCTCGATTTTTCAAACTGGTTCAGCGCAAAAGGTCTTGACGGTTTCGCAAACTGGTATCTTATCCAGGCGCAGGAAGAACGCGACCACGCAATGCTGTTCTACCAGTACCTTCAGAACGAAAATCAAACCGTTTCTCTTGAAGCAATCCCGAAACCGGATAAGGTTTTTGAAAACGGAATGGACGTTCTTAAAGCCGGACTTGAACACGAAGAATACGTAACTTCCCTTATAAACGATATCTATTCCGCTGCGGAAAAGGTTAAAGATTACCGCACCATGCAGTTCCTTGATTGGTTCATCAAAGAACAGGGCGAAGAGGAAACCAACGCCAACGGAATGATTTCCAAAATGGAACTTTTCGGCTCTGACCCCAGAAGCCTCTATCTTCTTGATAAGGAACTTGCCGCAAGAGTTTATTCAGCACCTTCTTTGGTTCTTTAAAACAGGCAAAACAAAAAGAGCGGAGTGATTCACTCCGCTCTTTTTTAATCGTTTTAATTTCAAAAAGTATATTTCCCCTTCTTTTACAGATACTAACATCATAATTTGTAAAATAAGGAGATAGATATAAATGAAAGCAACAGGAATCGTTCGCAGAATCGATGACCTCGGAAGAGTTGTAATTCCGAAAGAAATCCGAAGAACAATGAGAATTCGCGAGGGAGACCCTCTCGAAATTTTTACCGACAACGAAGGTGGCGTGATTTTTAAAAAATATTCGCCCATCGGCGAACTTTCTTCTTTTGCTTCACAGTATGCGGAAGTGCTCTATAAAGTCGGCGGCTGTCCCGTTCTCATCTGTGACAGGGACAGCGTTGTTGCCGCCGCGGGAATTCCGAAAAAGGAAGTTATTGAAAGAAGGGTAAGCCAGATGCTGGAAGACCTTATGGAACGCCGTGCGGTTTACAGCAGAACCGGAGCTTCCGGCGAAAACCTTCTTTTTCCGGTGGAAGGAATCGATAAAGCGGCGCTTTCCGCCGCGGCGATAATTGCGGCGGGTGACGTTTGCGGCGCGGTTGTCTATCTTTCCGACGGAAGAGAAAAGGCAGGCGAAGCTGAAACAAAGCTTGTTTCCGCCGCTGCAAATTTCCTTGGAAAACAGATGGAAGAATAAAAAAGAAAAGCGGCGGTCAGATGACCGCCGCTTTGTTCTTTAATTAAAGAAAACCTTCGGTTTTGCTGTAAGGGCACCATGCTCTTACTTCGATGATGTTGTTGCAATCTTCATCGGTTGCGCGAACATAAAAGCTGTTCTGCCAGCCGAAAGGATCGGGCTGTTCAAGCGGATCGTAAGCGTGAACGATGTAATAACCGTTGTCGTCTTTGTAAGCTCCGTCTTCGATCATGTTGTATTTTTTTCCCTGGAATGTAATTTCTTTGCGCATTTTCTGTGCCTCCGATAATTTACTGATTATAGAATACTATAAATTTTAAATTAAATCAATAGTTTTTGAAAAGATGTAAAATTTCTTTCATAACTATTGATAAATAAATAAAGTTGTTTTATAAT
>JAFOYK010000048.1 GCA_017424665.1 Oscillospiraceae bacterium | reverse complement strand
TTTGGCCGAATGAATTCGGAATGGCAGCACCGCTTTATTCTTTATGTTACAACGGCTCATATATGCTTGCGGAAGCAATTATTTCTTCCGTTTGCGGAATGATCATTTTCAAAAAAAGAGCGGAACTTTTTCAGTAAAAATTAATATTTTAAAAAGGCGGAGATCAAAATCTCCGCCTTTTTTCTTGAACAAAAACGCTGTTTATGCTATTATATAATAAATATATATTTATGATAGGGAAGTGTGTTTTCTTGGCAGAACTTTCGCCGATGATGAAACAGTATTTTGAAATAAAAGAGAATAACAAAGACGCCATACTGTTTTTCCGTCTCGGTGACTTTTATGAAATGTTTTTCGACGATGCGAAAATCGCTTCCAAGGAACTTGAACTCACCCTTACCGGAAGAGATTGCGGCCAGGAAGAACGCGCCCCCATGTGCGGAGTTCCGTTCCACAGTTATGAATCTTATGTTGCAAGACTTATTAAAAAAGGCTATAAAGTCGCAATCTGCGAACAAATGGAAGACCCCGCAACTGCAAAAGGACTTGTTAAACGCGATATAATCCGTGTTATAACTCCGGGAACAGTTGTCGAAAACGCAATGCTTGAAGAAAGTTCCAACAACTATATCGCAAGTATTTTCGTTGACGGAAATTCTTTCGGAATCTGTTTTTGTGACGTTACCACCGGTGAACTTAAATGCACAAGCGCAATTAACACCAAGGAACTTGATAACAGAATTATCGAAGAAATAAGCCGTTATAAACCCTGTGAAATTCTGTTCAATGATGCTTTTCTTGATTGCCGTGAAGCAGGATATTTTATTAAGGAACGCATAAACTGCATGGGCGAACAGATAGACGATTCCGAATATGATAAAAAGCTTGTTGAAAAAACGATTTACGACCATTTCGCAAAACACAGCCCCAATGAACTTGGGTTCGAAAATATTCTTCAGGAAAACTGTGTTTCCGCACTTCTCAGATATCTTTACGAAACACAGAAAAACGGAGTAAGCAGAATTTCTTCCGTTAAATTTTATGACGAAAAGGCTTTCATGAAGCTTGATCTTTCCGCAAGACGAAACCTTGAGCTTACCGAAACAATGCGCGGAAGGGAAAAAAGAGGAACCCTTCTTTGGGTGCTTGACAGAACCAGCACCGCAATGGGAAGAAGACTTCTTCGTTCCTATATTGACAGACCGCTTCTTGACCCTGTAAAAATCGATAAAAGACTTTATGCTGTTGAAGCATTTGTTAACGATCCGATGCTCTGTGAAGATATTGCAGAAGAACTTTCCGGAATTTATGACCTTGAGCGTACTATGACCAGAATTATTTTCGGTAACGCAAACCCCAAGGAATATAAAACCCTTGCCGCAAGTATCGGAAGACTTCCTAAAATCAAAGGACTTTTAAGCGGAATTTCCGCTCCGCTTCTTGCCGAACTTCGTGAAAACATTGACCTTCTGGAAGATATCAAAAATCTTATCGATATTTCAATTACCGAAGATCCGCCAATAACTCTCAAAGACGGCGGCGTTATTGCAAAAGGATATAACGAAGAACTTGATGAACTTCGCGATATCGCAAGCAATATTACCGGTAAGATTACCGCAATCGAAACCACCGAAAGAGAAAGAACCGGAATTCCTAAAATGAAAATCGGCTATAACCGCGTTTTCGGATATTATATTGAGGTTTCCAAATCTTATACCAATCTTGTTCCGCAGGAATATATAAGAAAACAGACCCTTGCAAACGGAGAAAGATATATTACTCCCGAACTTAAAGAACTTGAAGAAAAAGTTCTCGGTGCTCACGATAAAATTCTTGCAATCGAGGCAAAACTTTTCGAGGATGTCCGTGCTCAAATCGGTGCTCAGGTCGAAAGAGTTCAGCAAACAGCAAATGCTGTTGCAGCAATCGATGTTCTTCAGTCTTTTGCCGCAGTATCTCTTCGCAACAATTACTGCAGACCTGCCGTTGATCTTGGCGATATAATCGAAATTAACGAAGGCCGCCATCCTGTTGTTGAACAGATGCTCCGTGGTGCGCCTTTTGTTCCCAATGACGTTCTTCTTGATAACAGAGAAAACCAAATTGCAGTTATCACCGGACCTAATATGGCCGGTAAATCCACTTATATGCGTCAGATTGCTCTCATCACTATTATGGCGCAAATCGGCTGTTTTGTTCCCGCAAAACATGCCAGAATCGGAATTGTAGACGGCGTTTATACCAGAGTCGGCGCATCTGATGACCTTTCCGCCGGACAGTCAACTTTTATGGTGGAGATGAGCGAAGTTGCTGAAATTCTTAAAAATGCAACCGCAAAAAGCCTTCTCATTCTTGATGAAATCGGAAGGGGAACCAGCACATTCGATGGAATGAGCATCGCTCACGCCGTTCTTGAGCATATTGCCGACAGAAAAAAACTTGGAGCGAAAACTCTTTTTGCAACCCATTATCATGAACTTACCGATCTTGAAAACGCATATCCGAATATCCGTAATTATAATGTTGCCGTAAAAAAACGCGGCGAAGATATTACTTTCCTCAGAAGAATCATCAGCGGCGGTGCGGACGATTCTTACGGAATTGAAGTTGCAAAACTTGCGGGAATTCCAAACAGCGTTGTCAAACGCGCAAGAGAAATTCTTTCAGCTCTTGAAGAAGGAAAAGAAGTTGAAAAAATTTCTCATATGCAGCAAAATAACGACCTTTCCGGACAGACAAATCTTTTCGCATCCGTAACGAGCGACGCCGAAAGAATAATCCGTCAGACAGACGTTGAAACGCTTACCCCAATCGAAGCTCTTAATCTTCTTTACGAACTTAAGAGTATTGTAAAATAATAAAATCAGTGTGGTGAAAAAATGCCTAAAATAAATCTTCTTGATAAACATATTGCCGAACTTATCGCCGCAGGCGAAGTTGTTGACAGACCTTGTTCAGTTATCAAAGAACTTGTCGAAAACTCAATAGACGCCGGCGCAGACAGCATTACCGTTGAAATTCAGAACGGCGGAAACACTTTTATGCGCGTTACCGATAACGGCTGCGGAATCGAACCCGAAGATATTCCCAAGGCATTTTTGCGCCATGCAACAAGCAAAATCCACGAAGAATGGGATCTTGAAAGAATCATGACTTTCGGTTTCCGCGGGGAAGCTCTTGCATCTGTTGCGGCTGTTTCTCATGTGGAAATCATGACTAGGACAAAAGATTCCGAAACCGGATTCCGCTGTGAAGCAACCGATGAAGGAACTTCTGA
>JAFOYK010000075.1 GCA_017424665.1 Oscillospiraceae bacterium | reverse complement strand
GTGCGCCCTCGACCAACTAGGCGACATCTCCAGGTTTGCTCAAGTAAGCTTGGCTGTTATCACAGCGCTTGATTATTATACTAAAAACAAAAAGAAAAATCAAGTCTTTTTTAAAAATTTTTTTATATTTTTTTAAAGATATTTGCGTATATTGTGATTTTATGCTATTATTATTTCAGATTTTTTACTATTTATTAAGGAGGCGTATTTAAAATGACCGAAATTCTTGCCCCTGTTGGCGGAAAAGAACAGCTTATTGCCGCGGTACGTTCCGGCGCAAACGCGGTTTATCTTGGCGCAAAGAATTTTAACGCAAGGCGAAACGCTTCCAACTTCGAAGATTTTGAACTTCCCGAAATTGTTTCCTATTGCCATGCAAGAAACGTCAAGGTTCATGTCGTTCTCAACACCCTTGTTATGGATTCTGAAATTCCCGCGCTTATGGAAGAAATCAAAAACGTTGCTCTTTCCGGCGCAGATGCCTTTATCGTTCAGGATCTTGCTGTTGCAAAACTTGTTCGTGAAATCTGTCCTTCCATGGAAATGCATGCTTCCACCCAGATGACCATTCACGATCTTGCGGGCGCTTTGGAAGCACAGAATCTTGGTTTCAAGCGAGCCGTTCTTTCCCGCGAACTTTCTCTTGATGAAATAAAATATATTTCCGAGCGCACCGACATTGAGTTGGAAGCTTTCGTTCACGGTGCTCTTTGCATGTGTATGTCCGGCTGCTGCTATCTTTCTTCCGTTCTTGGAGGGAGAAGCGGAAACCGCGGACTTTGTGCCCAGCCTTGCCGACTTGATTTCCGTTTCGGCGAAAAGGACCACGCGCTTTCTCTTAAAGATATGTCACATATTGAACATATCCGAGAGCTTGCAAGCGCCGGCGTATGCTCTTTTAAAATCGAAGGAAGAATGAAACGTCCTGAATACGTTGCAGCCGCTGTAACGGCCTGCAGAGCCGCTCTTAACGGAGAGAAACCCGATATTGAATCTCTCCGTGCGGTTTTCTCCCGCCAGGGCTTTACCGATGGCTATTTTACAGGAAAACGCACCCCGGATATGTTCGGTTTCCGCAGCCACGAAGACGTTACCGCCGCGGATAAAGTTCTTAAAAACCTTGCAAATCTTTATAAAGACGAAGCAAATCTTGTTCCGCTTAAAATGGAACTTTCCATTTCCGAAACGGCACCTTCCCTTCTTAAAGTTTCCGACGGAAAAAACTCCGTTTCGGTAACCGGAGGAATTTGTGAAAAAGCAATGCGCGCTCCCACAGACAAAGCACTTGCGGAACGTTATCTTTCCAAAACCGGCGGAACGCCTTTCTTCCTTTCGGAACTTGAATTTTCCGCTGAAGGCGAACCTATAATTGCCGCGGGAGAACTTAATGAAATGCGCCGCAACGCTCTTGCACAGCTTTCTGAAATCCGAGAAAAGGTTCTTCCCCATTCTGTTTCGGATTTCGAAATTCCGAAATTTGAAAAGCATATTGCAAAAAATACAGCAATAAGAATCCGCGCGGAAAAATTCGAGCAGGTTCTTTTCGAAAACGATGCGGAAGCGATTGTTCTTCCCCTTTCGGAAATTGAAAAACACCCGGAAGCAATCGAAAAATTCGACGAAAAACTTTTTGCGGAACTTCCCGCCCTTGTTTTTGCTTTTGACGAAGAAAAAATCAAAGAAAGACTTTCCGCTCTTTATAAAAAAGGTCTTCGCCATGCTCTTTGTGAAAACATTTGTACCCTTCGACTTGCGAAAGATTGCGGTTTAACTGTTCACGGAGGATACGGATTAAATATTCTCAACAGCCTTGCTCTTGAAGAATATGAAAAGCTTGGAGTTTCCGATGCAACCGTTTCTTTTGAACTTTCCTCTCCGAAAATCCGTGACCTTGGCGGAAATATCAAACGCGGAATCCTCGGTTACGGATATCTTCCGCTTATGAGGATGCGCGCCTGCCCAATCAAAAAAGCAGGCGGTTGTAAAAACTGCCCCGGAAAAGGAAAAATAAAAGACCGCATGGGCAAGGAATTTACTTATCTTTGTTTTGAAAAAAAATTCGGCACCCTATTAAACAGCGTTCCGCTTTACGTTGCGGACAAAGATTTTTCCGGAATCGATTTTATGACCCTTTGGTTCACCACCGAAACTTTGGAAAATTGCGAAAAAATTTATAATATGTTCAAAAACAAAGCTCCGGCAGATTTTGACAAAACAAACGGTCTTTATTTCAGAGAACTTTTATAAAGGAGTCATATTATGGAAGTCCTTTTTGCAATGAGTATTTTTGATATCTGTTACGGAATTTTCGGGCTTTTCGGAAAAATGAATATTCCCGAAAAATTCAAAGGACATGAATGGACAAAAGATTATATCCGCGGGCTTGCCTTTTCGAATATTCTGCTTGGAATTCCTTACCTTATTCTTTACTTTGCTTTCAGACAGTATGACCCGGGGTATTTAAAGATGATTCTTTTTATCATTCTTTCCGGTCTTCCCGCACTTATCTTTATTATTTTCCACGAAATCAAATATAACAAACTTTTGAAAAAAGATTAAAAAATCCCTTTTGCCAATAAGGTTCAATGATTATTAAAAACTATTATGTTTGCAAAGAACGGTGTGACCCGAAGGTTCCACCGTTTTTTGCGTTCTTCCGGTTGCTTTAAAAATCATTAAACACAAATCATTAATATTTTACCGTAACCAAGGAAATTCTCATATTTTGAGAGTTATTCCGGGTCTGTTGGGTGGTATTCTTACTGCCGAGATTTTAGAATAAAG
>JAFOYK010000165.1 GCA_017424665.1 Oscillospiraceae bacterium | reverse complement strand
GTTTTCCGTTAACGCCTGCCGCTCTTGCATAAGGGTCGATGGATTCACGTTCCTCGCCATCAACGATTACGGAAAAAGTATAATAAACGCCGTTAAGGTCACCGTTTTTTTCGGCGACCCAGGTTCCGCAGATATCCGCGGTCATGTCGATTTTTTCAATAAGGTCATCCGCTTTGGGGTCGCCGCTTTTATAAAAGCAGATTTTTGCTTCGGTTGCCGTTGGCGCCCAAAGACGGAAAAAGGTTTTTTCCGGCGACCATTTAAAACCAAGTTCGCCGGAAAAGGTGAATTTTGATTCAAAATCTTCGGAAGAATAAACTACCTTCGGATTCACTCTTAAAATGCCCCTTTTTGCTTATTTTTTGCCGAAAAGTCCGCCGAGAACATCGGCAACTTTGTCAACGTCGATTTTATCAAGAGCGATTTTTGCTTTGATTCCTTCAACGATTTTTTCGATCTGGTCATTGGGCAAATCGATTCCGATAAGGCCTTCAACGGTGGTGATGGGGTCTTTTTGGAATTTTGCGGCAATATCTTTATCGTTTTTGATTTTTTCTACGATTTCATTGATTTTTTCTTTGATGATATCCATCTTATTTTCCTTTATCCTTTAAGAAAAGTATCGAAAATTCCGCGGACAATTTTTTTGCCGACTTCGCGGCCAATGGTGTTTGCGGCGGAGTTAACTGTCTTTGTAAAAGCGCTGGTTGCTTTTTTTGCCGCTTTGGAAGTGGTTTTCTTTTTAGCCTTTTCTTTTTCCTTGGCTTTTTTCTCTTTTTCTTTTTCCTTAGCCTCTTTTTCAGCGGCCTTTGCTTCCTCTTCGGCGGCCTTCTTTTCTTCTTCTGCCTCTTTTTCCTGCTGTTCGGTTATGATTTCATAAGCGGATTCTTCATCCTTAACTTCCTCATATTTTCCGAAAAGGGGGCTTGCTTCAATTGCGGCCTTTACGTCCGCTTCGGAAGCGGCATCCATGGAGCTGCTTGGAGGAAGGATGTTTGCTTTTTCTACAATGGAAGGAACACCGTCTTCGTCAAGAACGGAAACAAGCGCTTCGCCTGTTCCAAGAGCAACAAGAGCTTCTTCGGTATTGAAATTCGGGTTTGCGCGGAAGGAATTTGCCGCGGCACGAAGAGCTTTCTGGTCAGCGGGAGTATATGCGCGAAGTCCGTGCTGGATGCGGTTGCCGATCTGTCCGAGAACGGAATCCGGGATATCGGAAGGATTCTGGGTGATGAACCAGACAGAAACACCTTTGGAACGGATAAGACGGACCATTCTTTCAATGGTATCGAGAAGTGCTTTCGGAGCGTCGTCGAAAAGAAGATGCGCTTCATCAAAGAAGAAGGCAAGTTTCGGTTTTTCAAGGTCGCCCGCTTCCGGGAACATTTCGTATATTTCGGAAAGCATCCAAAGAAGGAAGGTTCCGTAAAGAAGCGGATGCTGAAAAAGCTCCTGGCATTCAAGGATATTCATAACGCCTCTTCCCTCTTCGTCCCAATCGATCCAGTCGGAAAGATCCAGATCCGGTTCGCCGAAGAAGGTGTTTCCGCCCTCGTCCTCAAGTTTAAGAAGGGCGCGCTGGATAGCGCCGATGCTCTGGGAAGAAACGTTTCCGTAGGTAAGTTTATATTCTTTGGCGTTGTCACCGACGTACTGAACCATTGCGCGAAGGTCTTTAAGATCGGAAAGAAGCATATGCTCGTCGTCCGCAATTCTGAAAACGATTCGAAGAACGCCGTCCTGAACGGGAGTGAGTTCAAGAAGTCTTGAAAGAAGTTCCGGGCCCATTGCGGAAACGGTGGTTCTTACCGGGTGACCTTTTTCGCCGTAAACGTCGAAAAATCTTGCGGGATAGCTATGGTAATCATAACCGAAGGAATCAAGGCCCATGTTGTCGATGCTTCTGCGGATATGTTTATTTTCTTTTCCGGGGTTGATCATTCCGGTAAGGTCGCCTTTGATATCTCCGAGAAAAACCGGAACGCCCATATCGCTGAAAGCTTCCGCAAGGACCTTAAGGGTTACGGTTTTGCCGGTTCCGGTGGCGCCGGCGATAAGGCCGTGGCGGTTTGCCATTCCCGGTTCAAGAAAAACAGCTTTTTCACCGGTTGCGATCCAGATTTTATGTGTATCTTTAAGATACATTGAAACACCTCCAAAAGCATTTTAACTTTTTTTATTTTAACACAGCAAAGCGTTTTAGTCCATCTTTTAAATATTATTTTTAATTAAAACTTCTAAACTTCCTCTAAACTATGGGTTTAGCCAAATAAACTTCCCGTCGGTTGAGTTATTTTGTATTTTGAATTATAATTAAGACATCGAAAGGAGATGTTTTTTTAATGGAAAAACAGACACTCGGACAAAAAATTGCCGAACTTCGCAAGGCGAAAAACATGACCCAGCTTGAACTTGCAAACAAACTTAATATCACCGACAAAGCTGTTTCGAAATGGGAACGCGACATATCCTGCCCGGATATCAACACCTTCCCGAAACTTGCGGAAGTTCTTGAAGTTTCCGTTGATGAACTTTTGCAGGCAAATTCTTTGAAAGATGAAACGAATAAAAAAGAGGACAATGTTGACCTCGTGCTCAAAGCCGTTCCTCTTGCTTTGGGAATCGGAGTTGCGCTCCTTACAACTTTTAAACAGATTCAATGGGAAGAAGCCGCTTCCCTTCTGGCAATAGCGGTTGTTGCTCTTTCCATAAGAAATTTCAGGGAAAAATAAAAAACGCCGCTTTGCGGCTGCACCTCATCCGTCATTTGCAAAGCAAATGCCACCTTTCCCTCAAGGGGAAGGCATATTAAAAACCCCGTGCTCAAAATGAGCACGGGATTTTGTTTTTTATTCTTCAGGCTGGATGAATTTTTCAAATCCGGAGGAATAATGGATAGTTCCGTCCGGTTCGACCCACATTGCTTCGGTGTTTTCGATGGATTCGATAAGTTCCATTCCTTCTTCGAGAGAAAGGTTGAAACAGGCGGTGGAAACCGCATCCGCAATTCCGGAATCCGGAGTAAGGATGGAAACCGCGGAGAAGGTATCTTTCGGGAAAAGGGTTTCCGGGTCGATGATATGGTGATATTTGGTATCGCCGACGTAATAATAGCGCTGGTAAGAACCGCTTGTTACAAGAGCAAGGTCGCTGAAGCCGACTCTGAGGATAAAAGTCTGTTCGGAAGTAAGATCCGGGTTCTGAATTCCCGCCACCCATGCGGTTCCATCTCCCTTTGTTCCGATGGTGCGAATGTTGCCGCCGATGTTGAGAGTGTAGTTATCAACACCTTTTTCTTCAAGAATTCGGGCGATCATTTCGGTTGCGTAACCTTTGCCGATTGCGCCAACGTCAACTTTGAGCATGGGGTCGGCAAAGAAAACTGTACTGTTTTCTTTATCGATTACAACGTCGTTGATGTCGCAATGCTCGGAAGCGTCTTTGAGCATATCCATAGGCGGAACTTCGGCGCTGAAATAATCAAAGTTTCCCGCTTCGCGGTAATTGTGCCAGATTTCGAGCACGGCGCCCATAGCGTAATTGGTCTTTCCGGCGGTAAGGTCATAAATTTCTCTGCCGAATTCAAAAAGAGCGATGATGTCTTCATCAACTTTAACCGGGGCTTTGCCTGCTTCGCGGTTAAGATAATAAAGATTGTTTACGCCCTCATAAGAATTATAAATATCGTAAAGTTCGTGATAATGTTTAAGTTCCTCTTCAATTATCGCGCAGTTTGCGTCAAAAGCTTCCTGGCTGACGTCATATCCCACAATGGTGGAAGCGGTGTCGAAATAATCGATGTAAGATTTTGTAAATTTCTGTTTCGGAATTTCTTCCGGAACAGGTTCGGTCTGAGCACAGCCGGAAATTCCGAGCACCATGAGCACGGCAAACAAAGCGGAAAGGATTTTTTTCATATTTTTCCTCCTGATAAAACTTGGTACAAAACTATTATAACAGCATTTTACCGGTTAAAACGTTCTTATCATAGTTTTGCATATTTCACGGACATTTGCAATATAAAAAATAAAAGGGGGATTAAAAATCCCCCTTTTGATTTTGGCTAATTAAAAATTAGTCAGCGTAACCGATTGCTTTAACGGTTGCTTCGATGTAGGAACCTACCTGCATGGTGCAGCCAGCATAGAGGTCAGCTTCGTTGAGAGCTACCATGTGACCGTTGTGTTCAACGAGTTCGATAGCTTCGAGGTCTGCAGCAACTTTGCCTACTACGTATGCGCAGTATGCGTCAGCCTGAGTGTACCATTCAGCAGCGATGGGGGAAGCAACGGTCATGCCGTAGTCTTCTTTTTTGGTGTATTTGGATCTGAGATCTTCAATACCGGTGGTGGTGCCGTCTGCTTCAAGGTTGATTTTGGGCTGGATTGCATCGAGACGTGCAGCGATAACGGAACCGTCTTCAGCGGTTACTACTGCAGCGTAGTCGGTGTACATTTCGATAGAGGTTTCTTTAACAGAGCAGGAAGTTACAACGCCGAGACCGAGTTTGAAGGATTCAGCGGTGAATTCTACAGTGTTGTTAAGAGCGTCTACGAGAGCAAGCTGGAAATCGGTGATCTGCATGGTGCAGCCAGCATAGAGGTCAGCTTCGTTTGCAGCTACCATGTGGCCGTTGGATTCAACGAGTTCTACGTTAGCAATGTAGTCAACGGTTTTGCCGATAGCCCATGCTTCGAAAGCAGCCATCTGAGCATCCCATTCAGCACCGATAGGAGATGCAACGGTCATGCCGTAGTCAGGACCTTTTTCGGTTTTGGTTCTTGCGTCGAAACCTTCAGCGGTGTAAACACCAGCGTCGTCTTTAACGCCTTTGGACTGTGCAACGTCGAGGTCAACAGCAACGATGGTGCCTTCAGCGTCGAGAACAACAGCAGCAAAGGTTGCGTCTACCTGAGCTTTTTCGCCAACAGTCTGGGAAACAACGGTACCAAGACCAAGGGTGTAGGTTGCTTCAGCGGGTTCTTCGGTGGGTTCTTCGGTGGGTTCTTCGGTGGGTTCTTCTACAGGTGCATCGGTGGGTTCTTCAACGGGCTCTTCGGTGGTGCCGCAAGCTGCGAAGGAAAGAACCATAACGAGTGCGAGAAGCATTGCGAGAAGTTTTTTCATAATAAATACTCCCAACTTTCAATTTTTTCTTTTTTTATTACAGCTTTACGCCGTAATTCAGCATATATTATAGTCACAGATTTCCGGTTTGTCAAGCGGAATGTTAACATTTTATCGCAAAAAAACATATTTTTCTGTTTTTTAGGACAAATTTGAGACATTTTTTACAAAAATCAAAAACAAATTTTATTTTTCCGTCTTTTCCCACAAATTGCCAAATCGGCTTTTGTCGAAATTCCCAAAAATTTTCTGTTAAAAAGTTGTAATAAGTGGCATTTGCTGATTGACTTTTAAATATATGTTGTAATATAATATACACGGTTTAGAATTGACTGTATGATGTCAAAAAATAAACAAACCAAAGAACGCAGAAATAGAAAAGAGGTTTTTGTCCATGTCCTTTTTCGGCATTAAAGGCGTTCACGTTCCCCACAGAAAGCACACCGCTGACTGCCACCCGGAACGTATGCCTATCCCGAAAACCGTAGTTATCCCCATGGCACAGCACATCGGTGCACCCGCAAAGCCCGTTGTTAACGTCGGGGATACCGTTGGCGTCGGTCAGGTAATCGGCGAAGCTGTCGGATTCATTTCCGCACCTGTTCATGCTTCCGTTTCCGGTACCGTTAAAAAGATCGATACCATGCCCAACAGCAACGGCGGCACCATGACCGCAATCACCATCGAATCCGACGGCGAAATGCGTGCTCACGAAAGCGTTGTTCCCCCCACCGTTACCAATTACGAAGAATTCGTAGCGGCTGTCCGCGCAAGCGGAATCGTCGGTCTCGGCGGCGCAGGTTTCCCCACCTTTGTAAAACTTTCCGTTAAAGACCTTTCCCAGGTTCAGGAAGTTGTTCTCAACGGTGCAGAATGCGAACCTTACATCACCGCAGACACCCTTACCATGACCGACAGAGCTGACGACATTTTCGAAGGCATTCAGCTTCTCGAAAAATATCTCGGCGTAAAGAAAGTTATCATCGGTATCGAAGATAACAAACCCCAGGCAATCAAAGCAATGCAGGAACTTTCCAAAAAAGACAGCGCAATCGTTGTTAAACCCATGCCCGCAGCATATCCTCAGGGCGGTGAGAAAGTTCTTATCTACAACACCACCGGCAAAACCGTTCCGGAAGGCAAACTTCCGCTCGATGTCGGCTGCATTGTTATGAACGTAACCACCCTTGCTTGCATCGCTGAATACGTAAGAACCGGTATGCCTCTTGTTGAGAAATGCCTTACCGTTGACGGTTCCGCTGTTGCAACCCCCAAAAACGTAATCGCACCTATCGGTACTTCCATGAAAGACGTATTCGATTTCTGCGGCGGTTTCAAAGAAGAGCCCAGAAAAGTTATGTACGGCGGCCCCATGATGGGTATTGCTGTTCCCACTCTTGAAGAACCCATCCTCAAGAACACCAACGCTATCCTTGCCTTCAACGACAAAGACGCAACTCTTCCCGACGAAACCCCCTGCATCCGCTGCGGCAACTGCATCAACCATTGCCCGCTCAACCTTAACCCGCCCGCAATTGCAAAAGCTCTTGCTTCCGGCGAAGGCGCAGAAATTGCAAAAACCAAAGTTAACATCTGCATGGAATGCGGCGCTTGCGTTTTCGTTTGCCCCGCACACCGCATGATCGTTCACAGAAACAAACTTGCAAAGGCAGAGCTCCGCGCTTACCAGACCAAGCTTGCTGAACAGAAAAAGAAAGAGGAGGAAAATAAATAATGGAAAATAATCTTATTGTTTCCGTATCTCCTCACGTTCACGGAAAAAGAACCACTTTCAACGTTATGCTTGACGTTTGCATTGCTCTTATGCCCGCAGCAATTGCCGGTTGCGCAATTTTCGGACTTAAGGCAGCTATCCTTTGCGCAGTTTGCGTAGCTTCCTGTGTTGTTTTTGAATTCCTTTTCACCAAACTCTGCCACCGCCGCACCACCGTTGGCGATTTCTCCGCAGTAGTTACCGGTCTTCTTCTTGCAATGAACGTTCCCGCAACCCTTCCGATCTGGCAGGCTGTTGTCGGTTCCTTCATCGCAATCATCATTGTAAAATGCCTTTTCGGCGGACTTGGCTGCAACTTTGCAAACCCTGCAATCACCGCCCGTGTAGTAATGCTTATCGCATTCACCGGCACCATGGCAGCAGCTGTTCCTCCTATGGCAATTGCTGAAACCGTTGACGTTGCAACCTATGCAACTCCCCTTTCCGTACTTCCGGGCGGAACTCTTCCCGAAGCAACCCTTATGGATATGTTCCTTGGTATCCGCGGCGGTGCTCTCGGCGAAACTTCCGCAGCAGCACTTCTTCTCGGTTTCGTTTACCTTCTCGTTCGCAAGGTAATCACCTGGCACACCCCGGTTGTTTTCATCGGCGCTGTTTTTGCTCTTGCATTCGCAATCACCGGTGATATGACCACCGCTCTTTATTACACCCTTTCCGGTGGTACCTTCATCGGCGCTATCTTCATGGCAACCGACTATGTAACTTCTCCTTCCACTGCAAAAGGCAAAATCGTCTTTGCTCTTGGCTGCGCAGTTATCACCACCCTTATCCGTTTCTTCGGAAGCTATCCGGAAGGCGTTTCCTTCTCTATTCTCTTCATGAACATCCTCAATCCTTATATTGATAAATGGACCATGAAAAAACCGTTTGGAGGTGTTAAAGCATGAAAGAAAACATTAAAAGCGTAGTCGTTCTGACTGCTATCTGCCTTGTTGTTGCAGTTCTTCTTGCATACACCAACTCCGTAACCGCTCCTATCATTGAAGCAAACAAAGCCGCAAAAGCAAGCGGTTCTCTTCTCGAAGTTATGCCCGAAGCAACCGGTTTTGAAAACATCACCGCAAACCTCGGCGAACTTCCCGCAACCGTTAAAGAAGTTCATGCTGAAACTTCCGGTCTCGGCCACGTTATGATCCTCGGTACCACCACCCAGTTCTCTTCCGACGAAATGGGCATCACCGTTGCAATCGGCGCAGACGGCAAAATTTCCAACGTTCTTCTTACCGGATATTATGAATCCAAAGACTTCGGCGCAGATTATCCCGCAACCTATATCGGTCAGGACTCTGCTCTCGGCGGCGTTGATACCGTTGCAGGAACCACTTTCTCCTCCACCGCATTCAAAGACGCTATTACCGATGCTTTCTCTGTTCTTATCAACAATAACCTTGTTGCAGCAGGCCAGAAGAGCGAAGAACAGCTTATCGCTGAAGCAATGCCTCTTGCACTTCCCGGCGCATTCAACAGCCTTGGCAATCCTATCGTTACTGCTGTTGAAGGTGTTGCAGCTCCTGTTACCGAAGCTTACAAAGCAAACAACAACTGCGGTTACCTTTACGTTGTGGAAACTGACGCAGGCAAAGTTGTTGTCGGCGTTAACGCATTCGGCGTTGCAAAAGCAATTGACCTTGAAGGCAATGACGTAACCGCAACCGCAACCGACGCTGTTGCTGCTGCAGTTGCCGCTGCTCCCGCACTTGCAACCGCAAACCTTGAAGCAAACACTTCCGCTGTTGCTGCTGCATTTGAAGAAGGCGCAGTTATCACCCCTGTTGAAGGTCTTACCACTTTCTCCGATGTTATGGCTGCATTCACCGTAACCGTTGGTGAAGAAACCATGTACGCAGTAATCACCGGACCTATCGCATACGCTGACGAAACCATGAAGATGATGGTTGTTCTCAATGCAAACGGCGAAGTTCTTACTTACAAAACTTTCACTGAACTTATTCTCCACGGTGAATATTACGCAAACCATGAACTTACCGACCCTGCAGCATACAGAGATCAGTTCCTCGGCCTTTCCGAAGCAACCTACTCTGACGATATGACTCTTGTTACCGGCGCAACCATGACTGCTAATGCTGTTGCAAGCAACTTCCGCAGCGCATTCGAAGCTTTCAATCTCATTAAGGAGGTTGTAGCATAATGAAAAAATTAGGTATTCTTCTTAAAGGTATTATCAAAGAGAACCCCGTTCTCGTTCTTCTTCTCGGCACCTGCCCCACTCTTGCAACCACCACCGGAGTTATCTCCGCTCTTGCAATGGGCATTGCCGCAACCGCAGTTCTCATCTGCTCCAACATCGTAATTTCCGCTCTTCGCAAAGCAATTCCGGACAAAGTTCGCATTCCTTGCTACATCGTTGTAATCGCAGGTTTCGTTTCCGTTGTTCAGATGCTTATGCAGGCATATTTCCCGGATCTTTACGATATGCTCGGCGTTTACCTTGCTCTTATCGTTGTTAACTGCATCATCCTCGGCCGCGCCGAAATGTTTGCACGCAAAAACGGAATCATTGATTCCGCTCTCGACGGTATCGGCATGGGCCTCGGTTTCACCCTTGCCCTCGTACTCATGGGTTCCATCCGTGAAGTAATCGGCGCAGGTTCCTGGGCTGGAATCGAACTTACCGCTCTTAAACCCTACGCAGTTTCCATCATGACCGCAGCTCCCGGCGGCTTCCTCGTATTCGGATGCCTTATCGCTCTTGTTAACAAAGTTCTTTCCGGCAAAAAAGCTGACAAAGAACTTTCCTGCGCAGGCTGCCCCAACGCTGCTCTCTGCAACAAAGAAACTTGCGAAACCGAAGCAAAGGAGGAAAATAAATAATGAAAGAACTTATTGTTATCCTCATGAGCGCAATTCT
>JAFOYK010000003.1 GCA_017424665.1 Oscillospiraceae bacterium | reverse complement strand
TTTGTTTTTATGGGAAACAAAGCCGATTTGATTCTGAATTATATGACGGATTTCATCAAAGAAAACGGCTATCCGCCCACCGTTCGCGAAATTTGCGCCGAGCTTGATATAAAATCCACTTCCACCGTTCACCGCTATCTTAAAGAGCTTCAGGCGGAAGGAAGAATTTCCATGGGCGAAAACCAGAACCGCGCCATAAGCATTAAGAGCACAACTCCCCCCGGAACAATTCCCGTTCTCGGCCACGTTGCCGCCGGTTCCCCCATTCTTGCGGAAGAGGAAGTTGACGAATATGTTCCCTTTGCGGGCGACACCACCGATCTTTTCGCTCTTCACGTTCACGGAAATTCCATGATAAAATGCGGAATTCTTGACGGCGACATTGTTGTTGTAAGAAGAACCCCCGAAGCAAGAAACGGCCAGATCGTTGTTGCGCTTGTTGAAGATTCCGCAACCGTAAAACGTTTTTACAAAGAGGACGGCCATTTCCGCCTTCAGCCGGAAAACGACGATTATGAACCCATCATCGTGGATTCCGTTGAAATTCTCGGAAAAGTTGTTTCCGTAATGAGAAGTTACGACTGATTTTTAAAAATCAAGCTCCTCGGAAGAGGAGCTTTTTTTCGAAGGAAGTGATACCTTGCCAAGAACCGAAAGCGTTGAACTCACCGCCATGTGTATGGTTTATGACCATGACGGAAACATTCTTGTTCAGGACAGAAAAAACAAAAACTGGCCCGGAATAAATTTCCCCGGCGGACATGTTGAACCGGACGAAAGCTTTGTTTCCGCCGCAATTCGCGAAGTTTGGGAGGAAACCGGACTTTTGATTGAAAACCCGAAACTTTGCGGCGTAAAACAGTTTAAAATCAGCAAAACCGGTGAAAGATTCATCTGCCTTTTCTTTAAAACCGACAAATTTTCCGGAACGCTTTCTTCTTCCGATGAAGGAGAGGTTTTTTGGATTAAAAGAGCCGACCTTGAAAATTATGTTCTTGCGGACGGCTTTGAAGATATGGTGAAAGTTTTTGAAAACGACGAACTTTCCGAAATTTATTACGGAAGAAAAGACGGAGAACTTTTTTGCGAAATTAAATAAAAGATTATGAGCACGGTGTTTTGAGCACCGTGCTCATTTTTATTTTGTGGATTCAATCACACGGAACGGTCTTGACCGTTCCGCAAAAGGGCTTACCGGAGGGTTAGCCTCCTTGAGTAAAAGGGGACACAAAGTGGCCGGGGTGATTCTTTACCTTAACACACCCCATTTCTTTTGTAACCAAAAGAAACCGGGTGCGCCTGAAAGAAAAGTTTTCTAACCCCTGTTGCCGCTCCCGCGTTAACTGTCCCCTGAAAGGGGACAAAACGCTCCACCGGAAGATTGCAGTTTCCAATCCCGAACGCCATCGTTCAGGCCGACGGCGGATTTCAATTTATCTTTTTTGCTCGGTTTATTAACTAAATCAGCCCACTGCGGCGTTATCTTTATCGATAAGGTTTTTCCAGCCGCCGATGAGGATATCGGTGAAATCTTTACGGTCGCTTTCGCTCCAGCTTTCCTTGCCCCAATATCCGGAAAGGCTTTCGCCAAGAATGTTTTTGGAAAAATCCGCCGGAAGAGCGAAGGAAAGATCCGGGATCCAGTTTCCTTCGGAATAATATTCCGCCAAAGATTCCATAAGGCTTCCGGAAATTTTGTGGCTGGGGTTCATGGGGCCGACCATTTCCGGGTTTTCTTCCGGCATGCTTTCGCTTACGGAAGAATTTTCGGGCGCGGTGCGGCTGTTTTCAGAAGTTCCCGAAGGCGCGGAATTTTCCGGAGAAACAGTTCCGCTTTCGGTCATATCTCCGCTGTTTTCCGGTTCGGAAGAGGAAGGATCCTGTTCTTCGGCAGTTCCGGACATAAGATATTCGAAGTTAAAAGGAACTCCGCCGAAAGCGGAAGAATATGCGGTTTTTCCCGCTTCGTCGCTATAGAGCCAGTTTATAAAATCCTTTGCGACGGCGGAAAGATTTTCCTTTGCTTCAGGGTTTATGGCAAGATAATAGCGGCTTCCGATGACGATTGAGCTTTGGAGTTTTTCCGCGGTCATTCCCGCTGCGGAAACCTGTTCTTCGGAAAGGGGAAGTTTCATGGGCATGATATCGAGATTTTTCCCGAAACCTTCGGAGGATTTTTCAAAATCCGCAGCGTCGGAAGTTCCGCCCGGATAGAAAAGAGCGTTTCCCCTTGCAAACAAATCCACCGCGGTGGAATAGTTATAATCTCCGCCGGTGAATTCTTCTCCCCGGCCGATGGTGCCTTCTGCGCCGGCGATGTGGCTTGTCTGAAAATCAAGAGCTTCCGCAAATGCCGTGAAAATCGGCTCCGTTTCGGAAACGGCTTCTTCCGCCGCGGTCATAACTTCATAACGGCTCGCGAATTTTGCCGCAAGGGCAGAGCTTAAAAGATGCTCCATTGCCCGGGTGCTTTCGCTGTTAAGCGCAAAAACGCCGGTGAGGTTTTGGGCTTTTCCGGTTTTTTCAGCCGCAAAGGTATATTTGTTTTCGCCAACGGTTATTTCAAGGGCGGAAGGAGCGGCTATCCAGGTTTCAACAGCGGAAACGAAACCTTCAAATTCGGTATAGGAGCAGGTTTTTAAATCGGCGGCAAGCTTTTCGGAATTTTCCTCGCCAAAAACCGCGGAAAGCATATCCTTATCGAAAATATAGCCGTAACCTTCGAGCATCAACGGGATACCGTAGCTTCCGATTCCGTTTCTGTTAAGCTGAATTCCTGCGGGGATTTTTGTTGTTAAGGAGGAAAGGCCGGTATCGTTCAGAAAATCGCTGAAAAGGCCTTCGGAATGCCATTTTGAAAGGTCGGAATGGGTATCCACCACATAGAGCGCGCCGTTTTGGGATTTCATTTCGCCCAAAAAATCGTTTCCCGCAAGTTTTGCGGAAACTTTTTTGCCGGTGGCTTTTGAATATTCCTCGGTAAGAGACATAAGCATCGGTGCAAGCTCGGTGTTTTTATGGTAGATAACAAGTTCGTCTTCCTCGGTCGGGCCGGGAATTATCTCTTCTTCGTTTCGGTTTCTGCAGCCGGAAAAACCAAGCAGCATCACAAACGCAAGCAGCATTGAAAGCGCTTTTTTTATAAACATTTTTGCTTCATTCCTTTCGGTGATTTTGTTTTTAGTTTTTGCGGTTTTTTTGAAATTATCAGCGCTTTTTTTAATTTTGCTTGACAGTATTTATTTATAATGTTAAAATAATTTGTAATAATGCGGATGTGGCGGAATCGGCAGACGCGCTGGATTCAGGTTCCAGTGGTGGCAACACCTTGTGGGTTCAAGTCCCATCATCCGCACCAAGAAAAAGCCAAAACCTTTTTGGGTTTTGGCTTTTTTCTTCATGATGATGTTGAATTGAAGCCAC
>JAFOYK010000157.1 GCA_017424665.1 Oscillospiraceae bacterium | reverse complement strand
TTCTTCTTCGCAATGGCATATGTTTGCGGAATCGTTTCCCATCTTGGCGGAAACGACGGCACCAACACCAAACAGAACATAATTGCCGCAATTTGCGGCGCGGGAACTTATCTTATTCTTCACCTTGGAAAATCTTTCATCACTCTTGTTCTGGAAGGAAGCGCTGCTTCCGCAGCTTTGGCCGCTTGCAGCACAAAGTTTATAACTTCGGGAATCAACGCTGTTTTTGCGGTTGTTGTTGCGGTAATTCTTGCACCGGTTTGCAAAAAAGCACTTAACAGAGCGTACAGAGGAAGATGAATTATACGAGAAGTTTAAAAATTCTCCCCCAAAAAAGCGGCACACTTTAAAAGGTGCCGCTTTTTTGTTTTTTTATGATATTTTATTTCCCAAAGAATCATAAGAACTTTCGCTTAAGATGTTTCCGTATTTATCATATTCGGTAACGGTATAGTGTCCGTTGACGTGCTGGTCGCGGATATAGTGGATATATTTGCTGCAATAGGTTTGAATGTTTTCTCCGTCTTCATAAAAATCATAGAAAAACTCTTCGACAAGTTCGCCGTTTTTTAAAGCTTTTTTATAAATTTTGCGGCCTTCGCTGTCATATTCATACTCATAAAATTCTTCGGAAATAAGGCTGCCGGTATCAAGGCGATATACTGTATAGGAAAGCCAGTCGCCGGATTCGTTGTAAGTGTTTTCGAAAATTCTTATTTCTTTGTGGTCGCAATATTTTTCAAAACTCAGATAATATGTTCCGTCTTCGGAAAAGGTATATTCGAAATATTCTTCATAAAGGATCTCGCCGTCGGCGGAATAACAAACGCCTTCTACAACCTGGTCAAATTCGTTTGATTTTAAATCGATTTTTTCTCCGTTATCATTAAAGAAAACCGACCTTACGGGAAAGCTGTTTCCGTTGGAACCGATGGCGTATTCGCTTTCGGAAATAACTTCACCGTTCCGATAAGTTTTTGAAGAAACGGTGTTTCCGTTTTCATCATATTTATGTATAGTGGAGCCTCCGTCGTCCCATTTGAAAATTCGGCTGTTACAAACAGAACAGACAAGGTTGGAATCAAGCTGGTGTTCGCTGAAATCTATTTTTTCACCGTTTTCGTCGGTTTTCCAATGTTCTTCAAGGTTATATTCCCAGGGCAATTCGGGAGGCACGGTGTTTTCGCATCCGCACAAAACAAAAAGCGCAAGAATTAAAACAAAAACGTGAAATACGATTTTTTTCATAAAAATATTTCTCCTTTTGAAAACGGAAATATTATCTTGATTATAAAACTAATATGACCAAAAGTCACTAGGGTTTTATAATTTTATCAACGAAAGAAGAACTGTCCGTAAGTTTTGTTCCGGGATAATAATGCGAGAGAATTTCTTCGAAATCCGCCCCTTCTTTTGCCATATAATTTGCGCCGACCTGGGAAAGACCTACTCCGTGGCCATAGCCTCGGACGGTGAAAATGAATTCATCATCTTTATAGCTGACGTCAAAATCCGTTGAGCGAAGATTAAAAATGTTCCGTAGTTTTTCTCCGGAAAAAGTTGCGGCGCCGATTATGATTCTGTCAACATAGCCGGCTTCGGTGCGCTCTGCACCTTCGAACCATTCTTCGGGGTTAGGTCCTTTAAGTCCCGCACCGTTTTTGTTTAAAACTTCAAGGGCGCTTTCGTAAGGAACAAAAACCTTGCTTTCATAATCCGGATGAAGAAGGTCTTCCGGACTTTTTACGGAAACAAGATAGGGAACAGCCCCGCCCCAGGCGTTTTCACTGCTTTCGGTAGTGCCGTTTGAAATTGCGTGATAGACCGCAAGGGCGGGTTCGCCTTCATATGTAAGAACATATTGCATGGATTTTTCCGCCGCGGAAGAAATTTTTGCCCATTTTTCTTCGAAACCGTCTTTATAAATTTCTTTTGCCTTTTCTTCGGTGATATATCCAAGCTTTTTCGAAGGAGCGGCGGAAAAATCATAATCCGCCGCAAAATGTATCTTTTGCTGATAAAGACCGCAGCTGAAAGCGGCTACTCCTTGAGCAACAAGTGCTTCGAATTCAAAATCCGCCCCCATTTCCGAAGCGATTGCGCCTTTTACGTAATCGGAATATGGAACATTTAAAACTGTTTCTGTTTCAAGGTCAAAAATTCGGAAAGAACCTTCCGGAAGGTATTTTTCGTTTTCCTGAATTTCCGTTTCCGGAGCGGAAGAGGAATTTTCCGAAACGGGCGGCTTTTCTTCCGAAGGAAAGGTCTCTGTTTTAGGAATTGCGGAAAAAGGTATAAAAAACATTGCGGCAAGAGTGACCGAAATTATTGCCGCGCGAAATTTTGACATTTTGTTTCACTTCCTTTTTGAATTTGTACAAGCCTATGCGAAAAGGAAGAAAAACATTCCTTGAACAAAAGAAAAAAGCCCGCAAAGCGGGCTTTTGTTTTTTTTGAAATTCAATTAACCTTCCGGAACCCAATATTCAACGATTTTATAGGATTCGGGCATGGAAACAAGGGAAGGGTTAAGATATTTGTTGAATGCGGTTATGTTTTCAAGAACAACGGTTTTTCCCTGTTCAATTTTCATTCCGCAGAGAACGGTGTTTTCAAAATAGAAGGTGATGTCGCCTTCGGTGGTGTTCCAACGTTCAAAACGGCAATTTTTGTTCGCAAAAGTTTCGTTTCCTGCGGCGGAAAGAAAAATGTTATCTGCCGAAATTTCGAAAGGAACAGCCTTATAATTATTGGGGTCAACGGTGAACATTTTCATCTGGTCGTCGTCGATGTAATAATAAGTTCCTTCGAAAAGAACAATGTGTTCGTGGGGAATTTCGGGCTCGATCTCGTTTACGTTTTCGTCATATTCCGGTTCAACGCATTCAAGCTCGGCGGGTTCGGGATAGCTGGAACCGGTTCTTACGCCGTT
>JAFOYK010000162.1 GCA_017424665.1 Oscillospiraceae bacterium | reverse complement strand
TATCCGCAGCACGAACTTATCATAAAACGTCTTACAAAATAATAGTTTAAAAAAGCAATGTTCCGACGGCCACACCGATGCCGCCGGATATTGCCATTTTTAGAAGGATTTTTAAGGTTTCGACGCAGAAAAAACTCTTTTTATATTTCAATGAGCAGGAATCGGAAACGTATTTTTCCGCCTGACGGCTGAGCACGGAATCGGGTTCAAAACGTTTTTCATCGTTCACAAAAAAGAGCACCTTATCAAAATATCCTCCCTCAACATTGTTTATTTCTATGATTTTTTTATTAACTCCGCGAAGCATTTGCAAAAGCACCTCCGTATAAAATTATCCATATATAGTTTTAAATTTTTGGGGTGTTTTATTCACTGGTTTTTGGTGTTTTTCAAAAAACAAAAATTATACTGATTGGATATTATTTTAAACCCTTTGGTGGAAAACTTGGTGGAAAACGTTGAAAACTTATTCTGAAAATGCCTTATTTCAAGGGAAAAAACGGTATTTTAACATTGTGGAAACAGTTTGTTCACAATCATACAAACAGTTTATTAGACTTTACGTAAACTTTTTTTGAGAATTTGTGCTCAAAAAATGAGCACAAAAAGCATCGAAAATGCTCGAAAAAACTGCACAAAAAGCATCTCTGAAAGGTGATTTTTTTATGAAAATTGAGAAAACTTCCGAAGGAATCAAAGTTACGGAAATAAGCGGACTTTCTCTTCCGGAAACTTTGGATTGCGGCCAGTGTTTTCGCTGGAAAGCTGACGGAAACGGAAACTGGCGCGGCGTTGTAAAAGGCGTTTATGGAAACATCCGTCCGGAAAATGACGGAATAACTTTCCTTGGCGCCGATGAAAAGGAATTCAATGAGATCTGGTTCGATTATTTCGATTTCGGAAGGGATTACGATGTTCTTAAAGCGGATTTCGGAGCAAATGAAATGCTTCGTTCCGCCTGCGAATTCGCTCCGGGAATCAGAGTTCTTCGCCAGGAACCCTGGGAAGCATTCATAACATTCATAATCAGCCAGAACAACAATATCACAAGGATAAAAGGCATTGTGGAACGTCTTTGCGTTGCTTTCGGAAAAGAAATCGAACCGGGAGTTTTTGCTTTTCCCACTCCCGAAAGGCTTGCCAAAGAACCGACCGAAAGTTTTTCCAAACTTGGCTGCGGATACCGCGCGGATTATATTTCCGCCGCCGCAAAAGAGATTTTTGAAGGAACCCTTGAACTTGAACCGCTTATGAAAGCGCCCCTCAACGAAGCACGTGAGCGCCTTCTGAAAGTTCATGGGGTAGGCCCTAAAGTTGCGGATTGCGTTCTTCTTTATGGACTCGGAAGGGTGGAGCGCTGCCCCGCAGACGTTTGGATGAAAAGGGTAATTGCCGCCCTTGGCGGAGAGATGCCGCCCTGTGTAACCGATTATGCGGGAATAGCACAACAATTTCTTTTCCATTATGCACGAAATTTTCCCGAAAAATTCGTCGGAATAAAAGTTAAATAAATTCCGCTTGCTCTTGAAAAGCAATCAGTTTTAGTATAGAATGAATATGTAAAAATTTGCTTTGAAAGGAATGACTTTTTATGCCTCTCGTAGGAACAAAAGAAATGTTCGCAAAAGCTTATGAAGGCGGCTATGCAATCGGCGCTTTCAACGTAAATAACATGGAAATTATCCAGGGTATCACCGAAGCAGCAGCTGAAGAAAAAGCTCCGCTTATTCTTCAGGTTTCTGCAGGCGCAAGAAACTATGCAAAACCCATTTATCTCACCAAACTTGTTGAAGCCGCTGTTTACGACACCGGTCTTCCCATCGCTCTTCACCTTGACCACGGCGCAGATTTCGAAGTTTGCAAAAGCTGCATCGACAGCGGTTTCACTTCCGTTATGATCGACGGTTCCAAATATGATTTCGAAGACAACATCGCTCTTACCAGACAGGTTGTTGAATATGCTCACGCACACGGCGTTTGCGTTGAAGGCGAACTCGGAACCCTTGCAGGTATCGAAGACGACGTTAACGTTTCTGCAGAAGATTCTTCCTATACCAGACCCGAACAGGTTCAGGAGTTCGTAGAAAGAACCGGAGTTGATTCCCTTGCAATCGCAATCGGAACTTCCCACGGCGCATATAAATTCAAACCCGGCCACAAACCCGAACTTCGCTTCGATATTCTTAAAGAAGTTGAAGAAAGACTTCCCGGTTTCCCGATCGTTCTTCACGGTTCTTCTTCCGTTCCGCAGGAATGGGTAAAAATCGTTAACGAATTCGGCGGCCAGATGCCCGACGCAATCGGTATTCCCGAAGAACTTCTTCGTGAAGCAGCAAAAATGGCAGTCTGCAAAATCAACATCGACTCCGACCTTCGCCTTGTCTGCACCGGTTCCATCCGTCAGCATCTCGTTGAGCATCCGGATCACTTTGACCCCAGACAGTATCTTAAACCCGCAAGAGAAAACATCAAAGAAATGGTTCGTCATAAAATCGTTGATGTTCTCGGCTGCAACGGCAAAGCATAATTTGAAACATAATGAAAAGACCGCCGCTGGCGGTCTTTTTTTATAACTAAAATAGTGATATAATAAAATAAAAAGGGGGCGAAGCTTCTTGAAAATAAACCCTAAAAAAATCGTGATTGTTCTGCTTTTTTCTTCGGCTTTGCTTGCCGGAATCATTTTGCTTTTTATCGGAATAAGGGACAGCGTTTCTCTTGCTGTAAAAACGAAAGACTGGTTCGAAGCACCGGGATATTTCCGGGATTACAGCATCTATGACGTTGACGATGACGGTGAAACGACCTATCGCCTTAAATACGTTTTCTATTCCGGAGGCGCGGAATATTTTGTTGAAACGGATTACGGCTCCGGAGTTATTCCGGAAATCGACAGCGTAAGAACTGTTCTTTATGAACCTGAAAATCCTGAAAACGCGGTGCTTAAAGGCGGAACAGCTTCCGCAATCTATCTTACAATAGGTTTTATGTTCACTTTTATCCCGCTTTTTATGATAATTTGTTGGCTTTGGATTAACGGAAAAATAAAATTACATGTAAATGTGTTTGACTTTACAGCAGGTTTCCTCATCTTTGCGGTGGGCGAACTTTGCGTTTATATGATGGGTGGAAGCGTTTTTCCATGGAAAGCTTTTGGTTCAATGGGTTTTTTAGCAATAATTCCGTCTTTAATGATTGCTGTTGGAATTTTTCAGATGGCAAAAACCTTTGTTAACGGAAAAAAGGAGAAAAAATGAGAGATAAAAATTGCGTTCAGCTTACAACGGAGTTTTTGAAAAAGAAATTTGACGAAAGCGAATATTTTACCGATAAAAAATCCGAGAAAGATTATAGGTTCGAACATTCCGTTCGTGTTGCAAACATTGGAAAAGAAATTGCTGAAAAAGAGGGAATGGATTCCGACGCAATGGTGATTGCCTGCCTTCTCCACGACATTTCTTATATAAATGAATTCAAAACAAGGGAAGAAGCTCGAAACCACGGAAGATATTCCGCAAAAATCGCTCGCCCGTTCCTTGAAAAAATCGGAATGGAACCGGAAGTTATTGAAGATATCTGTTACGGAATCGCGATCCACGTTGACGACGAGGCAGATTTTCCCGGGGAAAGAACTGTTTTTGCACAAACGGTCGGCGATGCAGATAATATCGACCGTTTCGATGCGTACCGAATTTTTGAAAATCTAAAATGGGTGAAATATGACGAAATGAGCCTTTTTGAAAAAAGAGAACATTGCGAAAAGGTGCTCGAAAGATTGGAAAGCTATAAAAGCCTGGATTTCGCAACGGAAACAGGCAAAAAAATGTGGATCGAAAAGCTTGATTATCAGATTGAATTTTATAAAAAATTGCTTTTACAGGTTAAAAACAGCGAACTGAGGTGAAAAAAATGGAAAACAAAATGCTCAAAAATTTTGCGGTGCTCGTTTGTATTGCTATGCTTTTCTGCGGATGCAGCCATAACAGCGGTATTGCCATTGGAAAGGTTGAAAGCAGCACAAGAACAAGAATAATGCAAAGCCATCTTCTTCTTAACGGAACAGAGGTCCGGACCCTTTCCACCGGAAAAGAACCGCAGGAAATGGAAGCCATAATCGTTACCGAAGAAGG
>JAFOYK010000006.1 GCA_017424665.1 Oscillospiraceae bacterium | reverse complement strand
TAATTTGTTGTGGTACAGATTCTGCATATACACATGTTATGGGGGTTAAACCCGAATGGAAAATTACTGCTCACGGAATTTGGTATTACATAGAACCGGCTGGGACCATTGTTGTAGCATATTCGCACCCGGAAGCAAGAATTAAAGAATGTATGCTTCATTATGCGCTCATAGAGGCAATAAAAGATATAATAGAAAATAATTAAAAAAATACCGTCCCAAAAAGGGACGGTATTTTTTGGTGCCGGTGGCGGGGGTCGAACCCGCACGGTATCGCTACCAACGGATTTTGAGTCCGTCACGTCTGCCAATTCCATCACACCGGCGCATCTGTTACCTTTCTATTATACACTAATTTATCCCAAATGCAAGATTTTTATTCCGAAAAACAAACGGGAATCGGTTTGTCGGCAAAAATTCCGTCGGAAGTTACTTTGCAGTCAACGGCAAAAACCTCAACTCCGTTTTCCTTTGCTTCAAAAAGAGCCTTCGCAAATTTCGGGTCGGTGGCGAAATTCGGCGCAAAGGAAGAACAGCTTTTCATGGCAATTACGAAAAGAACGCAGGCGCGGAAACCCGCCTTTTTCGCCTCGATAAGTTCATGAAGATGCTTTGCGCCGCGCTCGGTGGGCGCATCCGGAAAACGCGCCTGACCGTCGATATTAAGGGTAACTCCTTTTACTTCCAGGAATATTTTATCAGAATTATCCTCTATGTAAAAATCAAAGCGGCTTTTTTCGAAAAAAGTTTCCGGTTTGATAAGTTTTGCCTCCGGAAAAAGAGATTTAACATATTCTCCGGCGACCTTATTCGGCGCAATGGAATCTATGTTTATGATTTCGCCGTCGCTCCTTCGAACGCCGATAAGGTCAAATTTTGTTTTCCTTTCCGGATTTTTCGCCTTGCAAAGAAAAACCTCCGCCCCAGGAAGAAGAAGTTCCTTCATCCTTCCGGTGTTCATAACGTGGCAGATTTCCTCTTTTCCGTCAATTTCAATATGTGCGATGAAGCGGTTCGGGCGGCTTATGAATTTTCCGGAAA
Organism: Oscillospiraceae bacterium; assembly: GCA_017424665.1. Lineage (GTDB taxonomy): Bacteria > Bacillota > Clostridia > Oscillospirales > Ruminococcaceae > UMGS1668. Next base: position 3,358 of record JAFOYK010000006.1, on the reverse strand, counting down.
CGACGTTTTCATATTTCATAAATGTTCCCCCTGGCAAAGTTTATCTTTTTCAAAAGCGGAATTTATCGCGTTAAGAACTCTTTTTTTATCCGCCGACCAGAGCGGCGCGATAAGATGTTTTTTGCTTCCGTCACCGGTAATGCGGTGAACGGTCATTTCCGGCGGAAGGCGGCGGATGCATTCTTCAAGAATTTCGATATATTCATCGAGCTCGAGAACTTCGAATTTTCCCGCTTCAAAATCTTTTGCAAGGTCCGTTCCGGAAAGAACGTGAAGAAGCTGAAGCTTGATTCCGTCCGCACCGCTTTTTCCGATATATTCCGCGGTTTCGAAAATCATTTCCGGCGTTTCCCCCGGAAGACCGATTATCATATGAACGATGACGTAAATTCCGGCATTTTTGAGTCGCTCCACTGCGGAATCGAAAACCGAAAGTTCATAACACCGGCGGATATATTCCGCTGTTTTGGGATGTATCGTCTGAAGACCCAGTTCCACCCAGACGGGTTTTGTTCTGTTAAGCTTCGCAAGAAGTTCAATGACCTCATCCGGAAGGCAATCCGGCCTTGTTCCGATGGAAAGGGCAACGATATCCGGGTGGGAAATGGCTTCGGAAAAAATCTGTTCAAGATAGGAAACCGGGGCATAGGTGTTGGTGTAGCTTTGAAAATACGCGATATATTTTCCGGAAGGGTTCTTTTTCGAAACCCTTTCTTTCGCCTTTTCGATTTGTTCAAAAATGTTTCCGCAAGGTTTTTCGGCAAAATCTCCGGAACCGCCAAGGCAGAAAATACAGCCCCCGGTGCCGAGAGTTCCGTCACGGTTGGGGCAGGAAAATCCGCCTTCAAGCGCAAGCTTATAAACTTTTTCGCCGAATTTTTCGCGCAGTTCCTCGCTTAGCGAACGGTACATCTTTCCAAAACCCCTTTCCGAAAAAATCTTAATAAATTCTTAAGAATATCTTACCACAAATCCGGTTTACTTTGCTCTAGAAAAGGAATATAATTTTTAAAAAAGGCCCCATTGCCTAAAGGGGGCTGTCTGTAAAGCAGACTGGGGGATTCATTTATAACCGGAAAGGAGAACAGGATATGAAAAAGATTTTTTATCTCCCGGCAATTCTTGCGGGAATTGCCTTTTGCTGGCTTTGGTTCAGCGGTATTTTCGGTTTTGAATGGTTTGTCCTGATTCTGATGCTCGGAATGAGTGGCTGGCTCCTTAATAAAGGAAAAATCTGGGGCGGAATTCCGGGAATCTTTGTAGGAATCCGCGTTATGCTTTGGGGAATCGAGGCACTCCCACATAGACTGAATATGGGAAACGCCGGACCGGGAATTGAACCCACCTGGGAAAATTCCCAATGGTATATCTGGAATACGGAAATCGCCTGGGGAATTTATATCGTTCTTTTCTTTGTTCTTTGCGGCGTTTATGTTCTGATAAAAAAGATAGCGGAAAAAAGGAGAGCCGGAAATGAAAAACAGATTTGAAAAAATATTGTTCTATTCCGTTCCGGCGGTTTTAGCTGCTGTTATAATTTTTCTTGAAGTCTGGGGAGTAAGAGGAATCTGGAAACTTCTTTGGATTGTTGCGGTTCTCTTTCTCGGAAGTTTTTTGCTTTATAAAGGCAAAGCTTTCGGAAGCGTTTTCGGAATACTTTTTGGAACATATATAAGCGTAAGCGGAATTATGGAAGTTCCCAGCAGAGTCAATATGGGAAACTCCGGCCCAAGAATCATTCCGGATTTTGAAGATTATTGGTGGCAATTCTGGAACACCGACATTGTCTGGGGATTTGTTTTTGCCCTTTTCTTCCTCGCCCTTGGAATTTTTGTTTTTATAAAAAACCGAAAGGCAAAATAGCCGAGCAAAAAAGCGATAATAAAAATCCGCCGTCGGCCTGAACGATGGCGGTTGAGATTAGAAATTGCCGTCTTGCGGTGGGGCGTTTATTCCCCCTTTTTCAAAGGGGGAGTCGCTTGCGGGAGCAAGCGGGTAGGGGTTTGAAATTTTTCTTTAAACAAATAGTTTGTATCTCAATGTTTTGAAAGGAGGCCTTCCATGAAAATTTTTCCTCTTGCGGCATATACTTTTTCACATTTTGCGGTGGATTATCTTTGCTTCTGGATTTTGTTCGGCTATTTTTCCGCCGGAATTTCCGGAACGGCGGAGCAGGCGCTTGGCTTCATTCTCTATAATTTCATCGCCTTCGGACTTCAGATGGTCATTGGCGCTTATTGTGACGAACACAGAAAATTCCCTTCTTCGGCGCTTGGATGCGTTCTCGTTTTGGTTGCGGTTATGCTTTCGCCCTTTGCGCCCTGGGTCTCTCTTGTTATAACCGCCCTTGGAAACGCGTTTTTCCATGTTGGCGGCGGAATTGAAAGCCTTGTTCATTCCGGCGGAAAACTTTACCGCGGCGGAGTTTTTGTTTCCGCAGGCGCCCTTGGCGTTGTTCTCGGAACTCTTCACGGAACAAAATTATCTTTCGGCAACTTTATCAGCCCGAAGGTTCTTATTGACCCGGTTTTAATGGCGCTTTTCTGCGCAGTAATATGTTACATAGCGAACAAAAAATATCCGAACCTTGAAGATTGCGATATTAAAAACACCGCAAGCGAAAAAATCGGAATCTGGCTTGTTCTCGGCCTTGCGCTTCTTTCCGTTGTAATCCGTTCCTTCGGCGGAACCGCAATTCCCATGGAATGGAAAACCACCATGAAGCTCGGTCTTGTTTCCGGTTTTGCCGCTTTCCTCGGAAAATTTTTCGGCGGATTTGCCGCCGACCTTTTCGGCGCAAAGCGCACCGGAATCATAAGTCTTCTCGCTTCCCTTCCGTTCATAATTTTCGGAAGCGGAAATATGGTCGTTTCCGTAATCGGAATTGTTCTTTTTAACATAACAATGCCCATAACTCTTGGAATCGTTGCGGAAAAACTTCCGAAAAACCCGGGAATTGCCTTTGGCCTTACAACGGCGGCCTTGCTTCTTGGCGCTGTTCCAAGCTTCTTTGTAATGATAAGCGGAAAGATATTCCTGCTTCTTCCGGCGGTTCTTGTTTCCGCCGCCTGCATTTATTTTTCCGCGGAAAATAAAAGGGTGGGTGAAAAATGATTTTTCTTGATGTTGCGCCCCTTTGGGTACCCTATGCTTTTATTGCGGGCGGTTTTCTTGCTGTCGGCGCAATCGCCGCCGGAATTGTTTTAATAGCCGTAAAACTTGTTAAGAAAGCTATTTCAAAAAACAAGGAGGAATAAAAAATGTATCTTCTCGATGTTGCTGTTGGCCCGATGTATGCCGCAATTGGCGGAACTTTTCTTCTCTTGATCCTTGTTGCCGCCGGAATTGTTTTCGGCGC
>JAFOYK010000130.1 GCA_017424665.1 Oscillospiraceae bacterium | reverse complement strand
TGATAAATTTTGACGCAAAAAACGGAAGAATTCCTGTTCTCACCTTTTCCGAAAAAGCCGCCATGGATTACGGCGGCGTTTTTTTAACCGCCGGTGCGCTTTTTTCTTCCGTTCCTCCGGAAGTTTTTGCCGGAACGGTTGAAACAAATCTCGGAATCGAACTTTCCGGATATTTTATCTGGAACAGCGAATCCGCTGAAAAAATTATATCCAAAGCCGGAACTTTCGATTACATCCTTCCGAAAAACATCCGCTATTCCGAAGGAGCAACTTACGTCAACCTTGTTTCCGGGGTTCAGAACATGAACGGAAAGAAAATCTGCGATATAATCGAATATCCGAAATTTTCCGAAGCGGAAAGGTGCGACACAGCTTCGCGCATTTACGCCGCGTTTTTCAACCGAAGACTCCGGCGCTTTCTTCCGGAAAGCAACGTCTATCCGGTAATTTTCAATTACACCGAAACGGATCTTTCCGCCTTTGACAAAGAACGTTATTCAAAACTTGCGGAGGTTCTTTGCTCTTCCGGAAAAAGTCTTTCCGGACATATCACAAACGACACCGAACGTTCGCCCGAAACCGGTCTTCTCTATTTTTCCGATTCCACAAAAGAGCGCATTAAAAAATATTTCGGATAACAAAAAAGCGGAGTTTTTAAAACTCCGCTTTTTTGTTCGGTTTAAATTCATTTAAAAACGCGCTTCCCAAAATAAGAACGGCGCCTGTGATTCCGTAAAAACTCAATTTTTCGTCAAGGAAAAACGCAGAAAGAAAAATTGCCGAAACCGGGTCGATATAACTGAAAATTGCCGTGGTCTGGGCCGGAAGTTTTCCGATGCTTCCGAAATAAAGAGCATAAGCAATTCCGGTGTGAACAATTCCCGCGGTAATAAGCAAAGCCAGCGAAAGCGGTTTTGCTTCAATTTCCGAAAAATCTTCCGTTAAAAGAATATACGGCAAAATCGTTATCGCCGCGCTTCCCAGCTGGATCAAAGTCTTTTCAAAAGAAGAAACTTCGGCGGTCTTTTTGTTCAGTATAACGACCGTTGCGTAAAGCACCGCGGCGGAAATTCCAAAAAGAACTCCTTTAAGTTCAGCCGCTCCGCCGAAACCGCTTTCGAAAACTCCCGAAACAAAAAACATTCCCAGAACAGCGCATAAAACGCAGAAAACTTTTTTAAGCCCAAGTTTTTCGCCGAAAATAAAAGGCGAAGCCAAAATTACAAAAACCGGCGCCAGATAATAGCAAAGGGTTGCCGTTGCAACGGTGGTGTGGTTATAAGCTTCGAAAAGCAAAACCCAGTTAAGCCCCATTGCCGCGCCGGAAACAAAAAGAACCGCCGCCTTTTTACCGAGTTTTTTAAAAGAAAAAGGTTCTTTTTTAATTAAAAGCATTGCCCAAAGGAAAATAAAACCTATGATTCCCCTTGAAAACGCAATTAAACCCGAGGAAAGCGGGATATATTTTCTTAAAATTCCGACGGTTCCGAAAATAAGCATTGAAGCAACAAGCGATAAAAGCGCTTTGTTTTTCAAAAGAAAAATCCCCCTTTCCGAAATTTATAAAAACATAATAGCAGATTGGAATTCTTTTCACAAGTTATTGGTACGTTTTTGTCCTTGACAGCGCCGATAAATTATAATAAAATAATTTTATAAGAGAACATTTGTTCGATTTTAAGAGGTGTTATGGATGGATATGTACGAAAAACTCGCAATTCTTGCGGAAGCCGCAAAATATGACGCTTCATGCTCTTCCAGCGGAAGCGGCCGTTCCTCTTCCGAAGGAACAATCGGCGCCGCAACGCCCACCGGATGCTGCCATTCTTTCACCGCCGACGGAAGATGTGTGAGCCTTCTTAAGATCCTTATGTCAAACGCCTGCGTCTATGACTGCAAATATTGCATCAGCCGAAGAAGCAACGATTTTCCGAGGGCAACTTTCACCCCAAGGGAAATTGCGGAACTTACCATCGAATTTTACCGCCGGAACTATATTGAAGGGCTTTTTCTTTCTTCCGCGGTTGTGGGAACGCCGGATTGGACAATGGAACATATGATAGAAGCGCTTCGCCTTCTTCGCGAAGAATACGGTTTTGCCGGATATATCCACGCAAAAGCCATTCCCGGAGCGGACCCCATTCTTACCCACAGGCTTGGCCTTCTTGCGGACAGAGTAAGCGTAAACATCGAACTCCCCTCGGAAAAATCTCTTGTTAGCCTTGCGCCGGATAAAACAAAGCACAACATTCTTGAACCGATGGGGCTTATCAAAACCGGGATCGAGGAAAATTGCGAGGACATTGTAAAATATCGCCATACTCCGAAATTTGTTCCCGCAGGCCAAAGCACCCAGATGATAATCGGCGCTTCGCCCGAAACGGATTATCATATCCTTCATCTTACCGAAAGTCTTTATAAAAAATACGGCCTCAAACGAGTTTATTATTCCGCATACGTTCCCCTTCAGGAAGATTCACTTTTGCCAAGCCTGGATACCCGCCCGCCCCTTTTGCGTGAGCACCGGCTTTATCAGGCGGATTGGCTCTTGCGGTTCTACGGCTTTGAAGCAAGCGAAATAATCGACCCCAAAAAGCCGATGCTTCACCCGGAAGTTGATCCGAAATGCTCATGGGCGGTGAACCATCTTGATGATTTTCCCGTTGAAGTCAACACCGCCGATTATGAAATGCTTCTCCGCGTTCCGGGAATCGGAGTTAAAGGCGCAAAAAGGATAATCCGTGCTCGAAGAAGTCAGAAGCTGGACTTTGATTCGCTCAAGCGCCTTGGAATCGTGCTCAAGAGGGCAAAATTTTTCATAACCTGTGGCGGAAAAACTTTGCAAAGGCTTCCGGAAACAACGGAATCCATGCTTTGGGCAATAACTTCGCCCAACAGAATGGGCGGCTTCACCGATTACGGAATGGAACAGCTTTCTCTTTTCGAACCTATGCTCATAAAGGAGGCTTCTGTGGAATGTCTGACCGGGGAATTTTAATTTTCGCATATGACGGAAGCTTTGAAGGCTTTCTTTCCGCTGTTTTCGATTCCTTTTCCATGAAGGCTGTTCCCGCGGATATCGTTATTTTTGACGATATGGAGCCTTCCCTTCTCAAAATACATTATGTCGAAACAAACCCCGAGCATGCAAAACGCGTTTTAAACGGAATTGAGCAAAAGCTCGGATATTCCGTGCTCAACATGGTTAAAAAGTCCTTTCTTTTCGACGATGAAGGAAAAGAAGCCTCAATTCTGCGTTTTATCCGCAAGGCTTTTGCCGAAGGTATGAGCACCGGAAGCAAAATCGGAGACGAGGAC
>JAFOYK010000070.1 GCA_017424665.1 Oscillospiraceae bacterium | reverse complement strand
TGGGCACCGCAAGAGTTTGCTTTGCGGGAGCAAACTGCAGGGGTGGAGGCGTTTCTTTGGCAGCTTTACCGCCGTTTCTTTGCGCCATCAAAGAAATGGGGGTAAATATAACAATTACTTCGGTTACAAAAGAATCGGGGCGAAATTTTTTAAAAGAATCCCTCCACCACCTTCGGTGGTTCCCCTCCCTTTAGGCAAGGGAGGCTTCTTTAAAAAATCCCCGCCGCTTTCAAAAGGAAAGAAGCGATAAAAATCGTTCCGGCGGAAAAAACCGTCGTCCAGACAACAATCTGCCCTGAAAGGGAAACGTCTCCGCCCATCTCCTGCGCCATCGGAACGCTTGAAACCGCAACCGGCGCAGAGAAAAGCGCCGCAATTGCCGCAAACTGCGCTCCGCTGAAACTGTTTCCGAAAAGTAAAAACGCCGTGCCGATTCCGAAAAGCGGAACAGCGGCGCATCTTGCCAGAACTGCAAAAACAATTTCTTTTTTAAGGGAAGCAACGGCGGAAAATTCAAATTCCGCCCCAAGAACGATAAGCGAAAAAGGCGTCGTCATGGCGGAAATATATTCCGCAATTTTCGCAACCGCCCCGATATCAAAAAGGCGGAAACCGATGTTTGCCGAAACGAAAATCTCTCTTATAAAAAGCGCACCGAAACCGAGAGCAACCCCCTGAATAAGCGGGTTTTTAATAATTCCAAGCAAAATCTCGCAAATGTTTATTTTTCCTTTTTCTTTCCCGAAGCTGATAAGCGCCGAAACCGCAAAAATATTGAAAAGCGGAATTGCAAAAGCGGAAAGAACCGCCGCCGCGGCAATTCCCTCTTCACCGAAAAGGCTTCCCGCAAGGGGAATTCCTATAAGCGTATAGTTCGAACGGAAAATTCCCTGGGCAAGCGAACCCCTTTTCGGGCCTTCCTTCGTGACAAAAGCGCTTAAAAACATTGCACCGATGAAGATAATGATTATCGTGAAAACGGAATAAAAAACGTGGCTTAAATCAACGCTTTTAAGATTTTCGATTTTATAAACATTTGTAAAAAGCATTACCGGAAGAAAAATTTTGAAAACAAGGTGGTTTCCTGTTTTCACAAAATCTTTTCCCAAAATTCCGAAACGCTTTAAAAAATATCCAAGCGCCACCATTGCGACAATGGGCGCAACGGCATTTATTGCAAAACCAAGCGATTCCATAAAAATCTCCTTTTAAAAATGCGCCTTCCGGCGCATTTTTTATTTTTCGATCATCATCTTAACAATTTCCGAATCCGTCTGTTTCATTCCGACTTTTCCGATGTGTCCGACGCTTCGGATGGTCTTTCCCGCGTCGCTCTGGATAATTCCGGTGTTGGCCTCATAAACTTTTCCCTTCATCGCAAGAACGTGCGCAAAGAGAGAAGCATCCAGCGCGGAAGCGATTTTTACCGCGCAGGAAGATTTTGCGCCGTCGCAAATAATTCCCGGAATATCCGCAAGGGTGTTGTCAATGGTGTCTTTAATTTGTTTAACGGTTCCGCCGTCAATATAAGTTATTGCAGCGCCCGCCGCGCAGGAAGCGGAAACCGCACCGCAAAAAGCGGAAAGTTTTCCGATATATTCTTTCTGGAAAACGGTGAGAAGGCTTGAAAAAGCAAGAGCGCGGAACATCTTTTCTTCCGGAATTCCTTTTTCCCTTGCATAAACGATTACCGGAACGGAAGAAGCAATTCCCTGGTTTCCGCTTCCGGAAGTGATGATTACCGGCATGTTGCAGCCGCACATTCTTGCTTCGGAACCGGCTGCGGCAAAAGCTTTCATCTTCGTGAAAACGGAACCCGGGTTCATTGCGAGCATCTCTTTTCCGATTCCGATTCCAAAGCCGCCTTCCATTCCCTTTTCGGCAATGGCCATGTTACATTCGATCTGGTGCTTTGCGAATTTTTCAATTTTTGAAAGTTCAATTTCGTTTGCAAATTCAAAAATGTTTTCAACAGAAAGCTTGTTTCTTTCGGAAAAAGCGACCATTTCTCCGGTGTCCTCTTTTCCGAAAACAGTTTCGCCGTTTTTGGAAAGACGGGTTATGTTTGTGTGGCTGTGGCGAACTTCCGCTTCGGCAAAATTTTCGCCCGCTTCAAGACGGATTATAAAATGAAGCGGAATCGGAGATTCAAGATATTCCACTTTGCAGTTTCCGTTTTCGATGAATTTTACTGATTTTGAAAGTCCTTCCGGCGTTACTGCTTCAAGAACTTCCATCTCTCTTGAAACGTCTCCGCAAAGGGCGCCGAGAACGCAGGCGGCTTCAATTCCGGTCATTCCGCCGGAATTTGGAATGTTTACACAGCGGACGTTTTTGATCATGTTTCCGCTGCATTTCGCAATAATTTTTTCCGGAACTTCCCCGAGAATTTCTCTCGCTTTTGCGGAAGCAAAAGCAAGCGCAATGGGTTCGGTGCAGCCCATTGCCGGAATAAGTTCTTCTTCAAGAATATCAAGAAAATCCTTTTCAACTTTCTTACAAAGCATTTTAAAAACCCGCCTTTGCGAAAAACATTTTTCTATTTCATATAATAATCCTTCATCGGATTTTTTGCAAGATTTTAAAAATCTGTTTTATTGTGATTCAGTCACGGAAAAACTTTCCTTAAAAAGATATAATAATTACAAATAAAAAGCAAAGGAGGACGAAAAATGTCCGTTATCAATATAAACAAACACAGCTTTAAAAAAGAAGTTCTCGAATCCGAAAAGCCCGTCCTTCTGGATATCTGGGCCCCCTGGGGCGGAAGAAATTCCAAAGACGTTGCGGAAGAAATCGCTTCCGAAAGAGAAGACATAAAAGTTGTCCGGATGAACGCCCACGATTCCCCGGAACTTTCAGCCGAACTCAACATAAAACACGTTCCTTCGATGGCGCTTTTCAAAAACGGAAAAATTGTTTCCAAAACCATCGAAACCGCAATCAAAGCAAGCATCCTCGCGATTCTTTAATAAAGACAAAAAGCCGCCTTTCGGCGGCTTTTTTTATTTTGCCATTTTATAAATTTCAATAATGTCCTCTTTATCAAGAACCTTTGCGGAGCCGGAAGGTTTTCCGCAGGCTTTCATAACTCCCCCGGCCATTTTTTCAATTTCCTCGTCGCCCGGCTCAACGCCAAGCTCACGAAGATTTGTGGGCATTCCGATCGCTCTGTAAAAATCCTCCATTGCAGAAATTCCAAGAAGGGCCGTTTCCTCTTCGGTTTCCGCCGGAGAAACTTCCATAACTTTTACGGCAAATTTAACGAATCGCGGAAGACATTCTTTATAAACGTATCTTGCCCAGCTTCCCCAGATTGCCGCAAGGCCGGCGCCGTGGGTAACGTCGCACATTCCGCCAAGTTCGTGTTCGATTTTATGGGACATAAAATCTCCGCCGTCGGTTCCGCAGCCGGTAAGGCCGTTGTGAGAAAGACTTCCCGCCCACATAACTTCGGCTCTTGCCTCATAATTTTCCGGGTCCTTTTTAAGGATAAGGGCGTTTTTCATAACGGTGCGCAAAAGTCCTTCGGCAATTTCGTCCGTAAGTTCCATGTTTCCGCCGTTTGTGAAATAGCGCTCCATGGTGTGCATCATAATATCCGCACACCCCGCCTGGGTCTGGTAATCCGGAAGACCGAAAGTAAGTTCCGGGTTCATAACCGCAAATTTAGGTCTTGCAAGGTCGCTGTTACAGGAACGTTTTTCGCCCGTTTCGAAGTTTGTGATAACGCTGCTGGCGCTGGTTTCGCTTCCCGCCGCCGCAATGGTAATAACCGTTCCGAGGGGAAGGCAGGATTTCGGCGCTCTTTTGTGAAGATAAAGTTCCCAGACGTCGCTTTCGGGTTCCGCAAGCCCGTAAGCAATGGCCTTGGCGGAATCTATCGCGGCAACTTTGAAAAACCTCGGGTCCATGTTTTTGATTATCTTTCCAAGAACACTTCCTTTTCCTGCTGC
>JAFOYK010000116.1 GCA_017424665.1 Oscillospiraceae bacterium | reverse complement strand
GTTCAGAAAATCACCAAAATCGAAGGCGCTGTTTCCTATAACGTAGAAGATTACGGCCTTGCTCTTGCAGAAGCACACGGCGTTGGCCTTACCCCCGAAGAATTCGAAGAACAGATCGCTCATCCCGAAGTTCTTGAACCTTCCTACGTTTGGTCTTCCAACGAATCCCTCGCTTCCAAATTCGGCTGGACCGTTAAATCCAACAGCCAGAAATGCGTTCCTTATTTCTATGATTCCGACCTTTATTCCGAAACCATGGGAAAAGTTATCCCCAAAGGCAACTGCATCGGTATGGCAGCAGTAGTTACCACCGAAACCTTCCAGGGCCCGATCATCGAAACCCAGTGCATCGGTAAAGTTTACGGTCCCGATGACGGCGATATGTGCGACTGGAAAATCACCGGCGAACCCGATACCGAATTCCACGTTGTTAAACCCGCAACCGTTGAACACACCTGCGCAACCATCGTAAACCGCATCCCCGATGTTCTCAATGCTCCTGCAGGCGTTGTAACCGTTGACCAGCTTGACCAGAACAAATATCTCACTTTCCCCATGGAAAACTATTGCTGATTCCTTAATTATCCGAAGAGGGCGAAGCTCCCAATTCGCCTGAAATAAAAAAAGCTCACCTGTCGCGGTGGGCTTTTTTTGTTGAATAAGAAAAGGGCGAAAATTTCGTCCGCTTTTAAAGTTTAAAAAGCACCGCAAGAAGATGGGTTAAAAGAAAAGCCGCAACGGCGAAGGCTATTGCAATAAGAACCTTCTGATAGGGGCGTTTTGCTTTTTCGCGTTCTTTTTCAATTTCGTCAAGGCGCTTGCCTTCCATAAAAGCATTTATTTCTTTATATGACTGGATATCCAGTTTCTTTTTTTGTTTTTCAACTTTTATCGCTTCAATAAATCCAAGGATAAATACTGTTCCGTAAATAACCGCACCCCAAATTCCGAAAAGTTTAAGCAGAGGAACAAGCATAATAAAATCCCAGATGAAAAAAAGGGTGAGCCGGCGATTGGCTTTGTTAAAATATTCAATATCTTCTTTTTTGATTTCTTCCTGCATTTTCTCAATGTCTCCTTTTACTAAAGAATCGAGAGAAATGCCGAAAATTTCTGTCATTAAAACAAGACTGTTGATATCCGGATAGTTTTTATCGTTTTCCCAGTTTGAAACAGTTTGTCGGGTAACAAAAATTTTATCCGCAAATTCTTCCTGGGAAAGCGAAAGTTCAGTTCTGTATTTTTTGATTTGTTTTCCGATTTCCATAAAAAACATTCCTCCCTTGGTTTTAATTTTAGCTTTAAGGAGAAAAAATTTCTATCAAAAGTGTTTTACATTACAAAAAAGGGCGGAAAAATTCCGCCCTTTTGATTTTTTTATTGTTTATACAAGCTGGGGTAAGCAGGTTCGTAAGGGGTTCCGCCTGTGTAATCCTCATAAACCGTTGCGAGAACGTCTTTTAAAATTTCAAGGGAACGCATGCTTCCGATTGCGATGGCGTCAATATCGACATTATAAACTTTGTCGCCTTTAACGGCGGATTTCTTTTTATAAAGGTCGCTGGTTTCAAGGTCGATGAGGTGAAGATCCGGGCGAAGGAAGATAACTTCGGGGTCGAATTCTTTCCAGCTTTCTTCCGGGAAAGAATAACCTGTGTAACTTCCGGCAACGTTTTTGATTCCGGCGGCGGAAAGGAATTCGTTTATGATCGTGTCGCCGGTAAGAACGGTGTCGTAATCAACTCCAAAAAGGAAAGCGGCGGTTTTCTGTTCGCCGGAATAGGCAAGGGAAGAAAGCGCGGAATCATATTTTGCAACGTAAGCTTCGCCTTCGGAAACACCGTCAATAGCGCCTTTGAAGAAGAGAGCAATTTCCTCATAAAGAGCCTTGAGTTCTTCAAGGTTCTGGGGAGCTTTGATTGTGATTACGGTCACGTTCATCTGCTGGAATTCGATAAGGATGCTTTCTTCAAATTCAGCGAAAGCAAGGATATATTCCGGGGCTGCTTCCTTAACCGCTTCCATATCCGGAAGGCGGACGGAACCGACAGTCGGATAGGAAGAAGCGCCGCTGAAACCGCAATAATCCGGAACGGCAACGATTTTTTCGTTAAGACCCATATCGAAAATATATTCCGCAAGGGAAGGGGAGAAAACGGCAACTTTTTCCGGAGCTTTTTCAATTTCGGTTCCGAAAACGGAAACGGGCCAGTTGGGGTCAATGGGTTCAAGAACTTCCGGGGGTTCGATAGGTTCGGTGGGTTCTTCGGTTTCGCCGAAACTCATATCAAAAAATTTATCGAGAACGTCACATCCGCAAAAGGAAAAGACCATAACTGCGGAAAGAAAAAGCAAAAGGATTTTTTTGATTTTCAAAATATATACCTCCGTAAGAGCGGGAAATTACAATAATCTATTGTAATATTATAATAAATCCTGTCGAATGTCAATTTTTAAGACCTATTTTTGCCGAAACGGAATAAAACAAGGTTGATTTGCGGAGCATTATGTTATAAACTGTATTTGTAAAAACATACCCTTTTAAAGGAGGAAGCTTTAAATGTTCCCCATCAGCATGATTACCGGCGACCCGCTTTGGAATTCTCTTCCCGCCGCTAAAATTATAAATTATCCCCTTGAAAAAGCAGATTATAAACCCTATGCCCAGGCAAGGCTTTGTGTTTCCAACGACGATTTTTACATTCAGCTTCTCGCTTTTGAAGTTGAGCCAGAAGAGAAAAGCATGGTAGGCACCGCAATTGCGCCCTTTTCCGAAGAGGACGGCGGAAAACGTTATTTCTGGCTTTCCACCAACAGAAGCGGCGCTCTTGTCTGCAAATTTATCGACGAAACCACCGGAAACGAAACCGACGTTTCCAAAAACGTTTCCGTAAGAATTTTCACCGGCGAAGATGAACAGGGAGTTTATTGGTGCACCAATTTCACTCTTCCGCTTTCCCTTATTGAAAAACTTTTCGGGAAAAGCTATCTTGTTCCGGGACACAGAATGAAAGGCAATTTCTATAAACTTTGTGACGGAAAAAGACCCCATTACGGAAGTTTCTATCCTGCGGATTTTACCGACATAAACCCGCTCGGAAGCCGTTATTTCGGTGATTTTGAACTTGCGCTTTATTGATTGGAGGAAAAACAATGCCGAGATTTTTTGTTGAAAGCGTTGAAAATGATTTTATTGAAATAAACGGCGACGACGCCCGCCACATTTCCCTTTCCCTTAGAATGAAAAAAGGCGAGAGCCTTGTTCTTTGCGACGGAAAGGGAAGGGAAGCCGAAGCGGTGATCCGCGAAGCTTTTCCCGAAAGCGTTGTGCTCGATATCACCGAAAGACGTGATTCCATCGCCGAACCGAAAACCGAAGTTGTTCTTTACCAGGCTCTTCCCAAGTTTGATAAACTTGAATACATAATCCAGAAATCCGTCGAACTTGGCGTTTCTAAAATCGTTCCTGTTTTAAGTTCAAGATGCATTTCCCGCCCGGACGAAAAAACCATGAAGAAAAAACTCGAAAGACTTCGCAAAATTGCCGACGAAGCGGCAAAACAGAGCGGAAGAGGAAAACTTCCGGAAGTGGGCGAACTTCTCAGTTTTAAAAATGCCGTTGCGGAAATGGTAAAGGCCGAAACTCCGATTTTCTTCTTTGAACACGCAGAGTATCCTCTTCATGAAATCATGGAAAAAAGAAGAGGCGGAAAAATCGCAATGATGGTCGGTTCCGAAGGCGGCTTTTCCGAAGAGGAAGCGGCTTTTGCCGCTGAAAAAGGAGCGCTCATCGCATCCCTCGGTCCGCGAATCCTTCGCTGTGAAACAGCCCCCGTTGCGGCACTTTCCGCAATTATGTATGCCGCCGGAGAAATGGAGATAAAATGAAAAAGTTTTTGATGGTCATAACTGTTTTCGCGCTTCTTTTGTGTTCCGGCTGTTCCGAAGAACCTGAAGTGACCGAAAGCTCTTCCGAAAGCAGTTCAAATCAAATAATAATAACCCCGGAAGAACCTTCCGAGAGTTCTTCTTCCGAAGAAACTTCTTCCAAAACCGAAAACGAAATTTCTTCCGAACCGGAAAGTTCTGAAAGTTCTTCGGAAGAAATCTCTTCCGAAACGGAAATTCCCCCGGCGCCGGAAATTCCAACTCCGGAAGACAGTTCCGTTCTTATCCTTGTTAACCCCTGGAACTATATTCCCGAAGATTATGTTCCGGAACTTGAAAAAGTTCAGGGAAAATATAACATGGATATCAAAGCGGCGGAAAGCGCAAGAAACCTTGTTGCCGCTGCGAAAGAAGCCGGATTTAACATGCAGCTTTGTTCCGCTTACCGGACTGTTGAAAAATCCGCCCAGCTTTATAAAAACAAGGTGAACGAATATATCGGTTACGGTTATTCCGAAGCGGACGCAAAAGTTGAAGCGGCAAAATGGGTTGCCCCGCCCGGAACAAGCGAACATCATACCGGTCTTGCAATGGACCTTGTTTCTTCCGATTACTGGAATTATTACAGCGACCTTGAGCACGATTACGAAAAGTTCGATTCGTTCAAATGGATGTATGAACACTGCGCCGAATTCGGCTTTATCCTCCGCTATCCGAAGGATAAACAGGATATCACCGGAATCACCTATGAGCCCTGGCATTACCGC
>JAFOYK010000182.1 GCA_017424665.1 Oscillospiraceae bacterium | reverse complement strand
TATCTGGCCCACGGTTTTTAAAAAACTTGACAGACACAAAAAAGTGATTCTCTCCGGAATCGGCTTTTCCGCTTTTGTCGAGATCCTTCAGCTCCCTTTCTTCGACCGAGTCACCGATATCGACGATCTTATTCTTAATTCCATAGGATTTGCTGTCGGATATCTCATCTATCTTTTAATTAAAAAATTACGTTGATGCGGAAGCGTTCTTCCGCATTTTTTAATATTTTTTGTTTTTTGATAGTGCAAAACCAAAATCCCTGTGGTATAATAATTTTTACGAAACTTTTTGCGAAAGGAGAATGTTGCTGTGTCATACAGAGTTATCGTAAAATGCGGCGGCGGAGCTTTTTTTGTTCCGAATGAAGCAGCTGAAAATTTAAAACTTTGCACCGCGGGCCAGCTTCGCGTTCTTCTTTTTGCATTAAGCAAAGGTTTTTCCGAAACTTCTCCGGAAAATGTTGCCGAGGAGCTTGGAATAATTCCCGAAGACGCCAAAGATCTTCTCGATTACTGGGTAGGAAGAGGAATTCTCGAATGTGACGGTGTTTCCGCACCGGTTTCCGTTTCCAAAACCGCTTCCCCTGCTCCGCAGGTTTCCGAACCGAAACGTGAAGTTCCCAAAGCACCCGAAACAAAGCTGACCATGAAGGAAGTTCAGCAAATCAAAGAAAGCGACCCCGCCGTCGCCCATGTTTTTGCCGAAGCGGAAAGGCTTCTTGGAAAAACTTTCACCACTTCCGACAGCGAAACCATCGTCTGGCTCATCTCCTATGCGGGAATCGCTCCGGAAGTTCTTATAACCGTCATCGCCTATTGTGCCAGCATTGGCAAAAAGAATTTTTTCTATATCCGCAAAACCGCTCTTGAATGGCTTGAAAACGGAATCGATACTATCGAAGCCGCTGAAGAGCGTATGCGTGTTCTTGAAGAAGCAAAAAGCTGGGAAGGCGAAGTTAAACGCGCTCTTGAAATATATGACAGAAATCTCGTTACAAAAGAAAAAGATTTTTGCGAAACCTGGCGTTTATACAACATTTCTTCTGAACTTATACATTTTGCATACGAAAAATGTATTGAACAAAAAGGAAAATTTTCACTTCATTACATAAACGGAATTTTGATTAACTGGCATAAACAAGGCATAAAAACCGTTGCGGAAGCCTCTGTAAAAAACAAACCCGGTACCGAAGAAAAGAAACCTTCCTTCGATCTTGATGAGCTTGAGCGCAGAATGATGCTCGACGATTCCGTAATCTGAGCACCGGCGAGCACCCTATATTAAAATGTAGTAATTTATTATAAATTTTAAAGAAAGGACGTCTTAAGAATATGTCATATTCCGCCGAAGTTTATTCCAGGGCAAAACGCATTATCGACGAAAGAAGAAGCGCCGCAGACAGAGACGCAAACATCAAAAAAGCCGATGTTTATGCCAAATTTCCGGAAGTTCGCGAACTTGATAACCAGCTTATGCGAAAAATGGCAAACTTTACCATGCTCATGCTTCGCAGCCAAAGCGAACTTGACGAAGTCCTTTCTTCCATGAAAGCGGAAATAGATTCCATTCAGCAGAAACGCGCCGGAATTCTTTTGGCAAACGGTCTTCCGGCGGATTATCTTGAACCCCATTACACCTGTAAAAAATGTGACGATCTCGGCCGCAAAAACGGAATTCTGTGCTCGTGCTACAAGGGACTTTGCCGCAGCGAAGCTCTTAATGAACTTGACAGAAGTTCCGGCTCGGCTTCGTGCTCGTTCGATAATTTTGATCTTTCCTATTACACCGACAACGGTGCTTCCGACGGAACCAACCCCCGCAGAAAAATGCAAAATTATTACAATTTCTGCATAAATTATGCAAACGAGTTTTCCGAAAATTCTCCGAGCATCGTTATGATGGGAAGAACCGGCCTTGGAAAGACCCACCTTTCCCTTTCCATTGCAAAAGCCGTTATCGCAAACGAAAAATCTTCTTTCGGCGTTGTTTATGCTCCGGCACAGAAACTTGTTTCCGAACTTGAGCGCGAGCATTTTTCCTTTTCCGGAACCAACGCTGCTCTGAAAAAATATACGGAATGCGATCTTCTTATAATCGATGACCTTGGAGCGGAATTTCCTTCCCAGTTCACAACCGCCGCCATCGGTAACCTTATCAACGAGCGACTTTACGAAAACCGCCCGACCATAATCAGCACAAACCTTTCCGGCAAAGAACTTGCGGAGCGTTATTCCGAACGCACTGCCAGCCGAATCCTTGGCGAATACCGCAAGCTTTTCTTCGTCGGCGAAGATATAAGATTCCTTAAAAACCGTTAAACTGAAAGGAAGTAACAGAAATGAAAGTACGTCCCGCATCCAGACCCGACATCCCCGCAATTCTCGGCTGTGTCCGCCGCATTAAAAATGAATATTTCGAGGCAAAAAACATTGCTCAGTGGGGCGAAGGTTATCCTTCCCGCGAAATTTTTGCCGAAGACGTTGACAAAAAAGCTCTTTACGTAATGTATATGGGTGAAGTTCTTGTCGGTTTCGGCTCTTTCATAATCGGCGCAGACCCCACCTATTCCGAAATTGAAGGCGAATGGAAAACCGAAGGCGAAAACTATCTTGTTGTTCACCGCTTCGGAATCAATCCCGACTGGCACGGAATGGGATTCGGAAAAGCACTTATGGGACTTGCAGATAAAATCTGCGAAGTCAAAAAAATTCCTTCCATCCGCGTTGATACCCATGAAGACAACATCGGAATGCAGAAACTTCTTGAAAAATGCGGTTTCGAAAAATGCGGAATCATCCATCTTGAAAACGGCGACCCCAGAGTTGCTTACGAAAAAGTGCTTTAATAAAATATTAAAACCCCTGCTCTGCCGAGCAGGGGTTTTTTATTTTCAAAATGCATCTTTAAGTTTTATGAACATTCCCATAAGACAGCGCTTTGTGATTTCGGAAAGTTCTTCCGGACTTTCCTTCATTCCACCGTCAACCCATTCATCGATAACTCCTGCGGAAAAGCTCATTATCATTGCGCTGAAATATCGGCTTTCGTCGATATCCGCAATAAGAAACTGTTTCTTTATTTCCGAATCCATTTTCATAAGCGCGCTGTAAAGTATTCCGTTTTTATGGAGCACTTCAAACACGTCTTTGTGTTGTTTTATAAACACGTATCTTTCTTTAAGAAAATGAAGGAATTCCGATTTTTTATATGAATTCGGATTTACCGGTCTTTCTTTAAAATATTCGCGGTATATTCGGTTTACGTATCCTACCGCAACATCTTCCACACTTTCAAAATTGCGGTAAAAACTGCTTCTGCCAACTCCGGCAACGTCCGTAAGCTCTGTAACTGTTATTTTATTTATGTCTTTTTTCTGCAATAATCGCATAAGAGCAATCTCAATTGCCTCTTTTACACTTTCGTTAAGGGTTATTTCGCTTTTCATGATACATTTCGCCTCTGTTTGTTTCAGTTTTCCGTTAAAATATTTACAATTATATATTGATTGATTACGATAATGTTATGACACAAATGTGTCACCAAAATTATAGCGCAAACGGAGGAAAAAGTAAATGGAACTCGAAGGCAAAAAAATCATAGTAACCGGCGGCGGCAGCGGTATTGCAGCAGGTACAGTTAAAGGATATGTCCGCGCAGGCGCACAAGTTGTTTTTTGCGATGTTAATGACGAAGGCGGCAGAGCAACCGAAGAAGCTGCAAATGCACAGGAAAACGTAACCGGAAAAGCAACTTACATCCACTGCGATATCACCGATAAAACCGCTGTTCAGGAATTCTTTGCAAAAGCAATCGAACTCATGGGTGGACTCGACGTTCTTGCAAACATTGCCGGTGTTGAACGCAACAAACCCGCAGAAGATTTTGAAAAAGATGATATTGATTTTGTTTTTGGCGTAAACTTTAACGGCACAGTCTGGACCAACCAGGAAGCTTATAAATATTTTAAAGCAAATGGAATTGAAGGTGCAATCATCAACTACGCTTCCGATACCGGTCTTACCGGCATGCCCAACGGAGCAATTTACGCTTCTTCCAAAGCTGCTGTTCTCGGCTGGACCAGAACAATCGCCATGGACTGGGCACGCGAAAGCAACGTTCGCTGCAACTGCGTAAACCCCGCAATCAAAACCCCTATGTACAAATATTGGCTTGAAACCGCAGACCCCGCTTTTGTTGAAGCATACAAAGCAGGCCTTAAACAGCAGTTCCCCATCGACGGCGATATGGGCGACGTTGACCGCGACCTTGTTCCCGTAATGGTTTTCCTTGCATCCGACGGTTCCCGTTTCATCAACGGACAGACCATCTGCGTAAACGGCGGCCTTATCATGGTAAGATAATTACTCCCAACTCTTTTCTGATAATCCACAAAACAAAACTCCGCGCTCACCTTGAGCACGGAGTTTTGTTTTA
>JAFOYK010000134.1 GCA_017424665.1 Oscillospiraceae bacterium | reverse complement strand
TATTCAATATTAATATAGAGTATTATAATTTATATTATATAATATGACAAAAAACGGCATATTTTGCCTCAAAAGCGGCTTTTTGAACTGTTTTCGGCTTTACTTTATCGTTTTTCGGTGGTAAACTCGTTTTAAGAGCAGAACAAGAAAAAATCAATATGAAAGGCGGTATCCGCGGATGGTCGTTCTGGTTTTCGGAACTTCCCATACGGGGAAAACTTTGCTTGCGCAAAAAATCCTCGAAAAATATAAGTTTCCATATCTTTCAATAGACCATCTTAAAATGGGACTTATCCGAAGCGGGAATACAAATTTAACTCCCGAAGACGACGAAAAGCTTACGGAATATCTTTGGCCGATCGTTCGCGAAATTATCAAAACCGCCATTGAAAATAATCAGAATCTCACAGTCGAAGGCTGCTATGTTCCTTTCGGTTGGGCAAAAGATTTTGACGCTAAATATCTTGAAAACATAAAAGCATATTGTCTTGTTATGACGGAAAATTATATCCGGAACAATTTAGACGATATCATAAACCACGCAGACACCATTGAAAAACGGCTTGAAGCTTCCGTTGATGTCGAAGAACTTATTGCGGAAAATAAGCGAAACCTTTCGCTTTGCGAAGAAGGAACAAACTGCGTGCTCATTGATAATGAATATAAGGTAGATATAATATTATGAAAATTGAATATAAAGATATAATCCTTCGGGATATGACCGAAGCGGATATTGAAGATGATATCCGTTGGTACACGCTTGAAACCGATTGGTCAAACTGGGACGCGCCTTGGGAACCTTTGCCGGATATTTCCAATACGGATTCTTACCGCAAAAAGGAGCTTTTGAAACTTGCCGAACCGAAGGACAAAATCCGTTGGGGCTTTGAAATTGAAACCGCCGAAGGAAATCATATCGGTACGGTAAATTCCTATATGATCAACGAAAATTTTGAATGGATTTCTGTCAAAGATATTAAACCCGGAGATAAAGCTTTCCGCACCGTTGGAATTTCTATTTGTGAAAGTTCCTTTTGCGGAAAAGGTTTTGGAACAAAAGCTCTTGCGGCTTTCGTAAACTATTACCTTGAAAACGGTGAAGATGAAATTTATTGCCAGACCTGGAGCGGTAACATTCGCATGGTAAAATGCGCCGAAAAGCTTGGCTTTGAAATCTGCAAGCGAAAAATCGATTACCGGGAAGTAAACGGCAAAAAGTATGACGGACTTACGTTTAAACTGAACAAAGAAAAATTTTATAATTATCTTAATGGATAAAAAAGAAAGCCTGCCTTGCAGGCTTTCTTTTTTATGTTTAGAAAATTTTATACCTTGTATTTATATTTAAAAGATGTTAAAATTAATCTGTATAATTCTGACCGCTTGAAACAGGAGGTTTTGCCCAATGAGCGATAACTTAAGACCCCTTTCCTTCGAAAAACTTATGGGACTTCTTATCGAAGAACATAACGCCTTCGGCAGCATTTTCGGAGTAAAGGATTTTTATAAAGCAGGAAGAGCAAGACTTCCGATTTTCGGAATGAGGATCGAAAATCCGGTAGGTCCCGCCGCGGGCCCTGTTACCCAGACCGCCCAGGGAATCATTGCCGCCTATCTTGCCGGCGCAAGATTTTTCGAACTCAAAACCGTTTGCCCGGATAACGAAAAATCCGAAAAACCTTCCGCTTCTGTCGGCGACAGAACTTTTTCTTCCGAACATCCTTCCGAACTTTCCGTTGCGGAAGCTTTCGGAGAATATGTAAAAGCATGGTATGCAATCAAACTTATCAGCACCGCTTTTGAACTTGGTGTTCCGGAAGGCTTTGTTTTCAATATGTCCGTTGGCGGAAGCCTTGAGGATCTTAAATCCGAAAAGATGAACAGCTTCATCGAAGGACTTAAATCCGCTGAATATACTCCCGTCTGGCGCGAATGTGAAAACTGGGCAAGAGCCCATATGGATGAGCTCGACGGCGTTGATAACACCTATATTTCCGACATCAGCCCAAGAGTTTGCTCTTCTGTTGTTTTCGTTCCGAAAGAAGGTCTTTCCGCTTCCGAAATTGAAGAAGCTGCTGAATATCTTATTACGGAGAAGAAACTCCATACCTTCGTAAGAGTAAGCCCGGATTTCCTCGGATATTACACCATCCGCGGAATCCTTGATATAAACGGATACGACGATATCGAGATCAGCAAAGAACGCATGGAAAGCGGCGCTCTTTATGATGACCTTAAACCCGTGTTCCTTCGCCTTCAGAACAAAGCGGATATGAACCGTCTTGAATTCGGCGTAAAAGTCTGCGACGGACTTATCGTTGAAAAGGCAAAGGAAACCCCGGTCAAAGAAGGAAGACTTACCGGACGCGCACTTTTCCCGATCGCATTCTCTCTTGCTGAAAAAATCGCAAACGATTTCGGCGGCGGACTTCGAATCTGCTTTGCCGGCGGCGCAGATTATTTCACCGCTTCCAAACTTTTCAATGCGGGAATCTGGCCCGTGACTGTTGTTTCCGATATCATCCGTCCCGGCGGTCTCAGAAGATTCAGACAGCTTGCTGACGATGTTTCTAAATGCGATTACGCCCAGTTCTCCGGAATCATCACTTCCGATCTTCCGGATATCGAAAAAGAAGTTTATTCCGGCGGAAGATATAAAAACATCCCCGGCGCAAAGCCTAAAAAGGCCGAAGGCCCCATTCCTCATATAAACTGCACCAAGGCCCAGTGCCGTGCGGTCTGCCCTCTTGGGGCGGATATTCCGCTTGTAATGCGCCTTATCAAAAACGGAAGAAGCCTTGATGCTCTTCGTGTTATCTTCGAGCGCAACCCGATGCCTTTCACCGTCGAGACCCTTTGCAGTCATCCCTGCATGGACGGCTGTTCCAGAAGGTTCTATGAATGTCCTTTGAACATTAAAGGAGAAAACTATCAGGCGGCAAAGAACGCGTGTTTTGACCTTCTTGATGAAACCCAGCTTAAATCCGGAGCGGGCGCAAAAGTTGCGGTTGTTGGCTGCGGTCCTGCGGGACTTTCCACCGCCTGCTTCCTTG
>JAFOYK010000083.1 GCA_017424665.1 Oscillospiraceae bacterium | reverse complement strand
TTCTTCCATAAAATAAACCTCTTTTTTTATAAAAACTATTGTAGGGCGGGGGCTTGCTCCCGCCGCTATTATTTTTCATTAAAATATAAAACAGCTTCCTGCATACCGTCACACCAGTTATCCCATTTTGCAGCAAATTCATCCTGGGATAAAACACGGTGCTCAAGGTCACCGATATTTTTTATTCCACGGTTTTCACAGGCTTTTACGCAAATTTCATATTCCTTAATTCCGATTTCTTCTTCCGAATCCCAAACAAGCGGAACTTTTTCAATCCCGGAAAGAAACGCCGCAAGCGCCCTTGTGTGTCCGTCGGTAAAAAAGATTTTTCCGCCGTGCTCAAAAATCGGCAAAGGTTCAAAATTCGAAAGGTCGTTTGGATCAAACCAGCTTTTAACTCCGCTTAGTTTTTCTTCAGAAATATAAAACTGGGAAGGCTGAATATCCAAAAGCTTAATTTCGTCAATATTCATGCTAATTTCTCCAAATGTATTTACCTCCTCGGAGGAGGAGGTGTCACCGAAGGTGACGGAGGAGGGATTCATCCCATCCTCTGTTTTACAATTTTGTCTATGTAAACACATACGTTTTCAAAATTATAATTTATATCCTTATTCAAAAACCGCAAAACCTCAATTCCGCAAGTTTTTAAAAATTCAGTTCTTTCTTTGTCGTATTCTATCGAATCCGATGTATAATGTTGCGCACCGTCTATCTCGATAACAAGATTTGCTCTTCTGCAATAGAAATCAGCGATATAATTTCCAATAACTCTCTGCCTTGAAAAATGTATATCGTAATTTCTCAAAAACTGATACCAAAGCTTATTTTCCTCCGGTGTCATATTTTTACGCAGTTCATGGGATAGTTCTCTTAATTTTGGATTTGATTCAAAATTTTTCGGCAAGACTATCCCTCCTCCGTCATCGCTTCGCGATGCCACCTCCTCCTCCGAGGAGGTTATTTACCGACGCAGAATCTTTCAAAAACTTTTTCGATAACCGCGTCGCTGGCTTTTTCGCCGGTGAGTTCATAAAGCGCATCAAGAGAAGTTTCAATGCAGATTCCAACCGCGTCAAGGGTCATTCCGAAGGCAACCGCTTCCAGCGCCTCGTCAATAGCTTTTTTAGCGCGGCGGACACAGTCCAGCTGGCGCTCGTTCGCCATAACCGGTTCGGAAGGGTCAAGGTCTGCGGTTTTGAGCACCTTCGCAAGCGCGTTTCGGAATTCCTCTTCCCCGTCGCCCTTTCTTGCGGAAATTGTGACAACGTTTTCAAAACCGGAATGAACCGCGTCAACGTCCGCCTGAATTTCAAGGTCGGATTTGTTGATAACAGCCACTGCCGGTCTGCCTTTAAGCTTTTCTATAAGCTCAAAGTCCGTTTCGTCAAAAGGTCTGCTGGAATCGAAAACCGCGATAACAACGTCACAGCGCTCAATTTCGGTGTTCGCCATATCAACGCCGATTCTCTCAACGGCATCGTCGGTGCTTCTAAGACCCGCGGTATCAAGAAGTCTTATCGGAATATCGCCCACGAGCACGCTTTCTTCAACAACGTCGCGGGTGGTTCCGGCAATATCGGTGACAATGCTTCTGTCGCGGCCGGAAATAAGGTTCATAAGGGTGGATTTGCCGACGTTGGGCTTTCCGGCAATAACGGTGGTCGCTCCTTCGCGGATGATTTTTCCCGCGTCGTAAGTTTCCATAAGTCGTTTGAGCACGCGCTCGGTCTCTTTGAGCACCGTTTCAAGGTGTTCGTCCGAAAGTTCCTCAACGTCCTCTTCCGGATAATCGCTCCAGGCGGCAAGATGTGTTTCAAGTTCCGTAAGGCTTTCGGTTACGGAGCGGATTTTTCTGTAAAG
Organism: Oscillospiraceae bacterium; assembly: GCA_017424665.1. Classification (GTDB taxonomy): domain Bacteria; phylum Bacillota; class Clostridia; order Oscillospirales; family Ruminococcaceae; genus UMGS1668. The sequence goes on along the minus strand of JAFOYK010000083.1, from coordinate 651 downwards.
AGCGCCGTCCCTCACAACAAGGGCGGCTTTTCCGGCGCTTGCGGATTTGGAAGAGATAAGATCCATAACCGCTTCCGCCTGGGTAAGGGTAAGTTTTCCGTTAAGAAGAGCTCTTTTGGTAAATTCGCCCGGGCCCGCAAGACCTGCGCCGCAATCCAGCGCCGCTCTGAGCACGCGTTTTAAAAGCGCGGGGCTTCCGTGGCAGGAAAACTCAACGGTGTTTTCGCCGGTGTAACTTTTCGGTGCAAGGAAAACAGTGGCAACCGCTTCGTCAATATCCCCTTCGGAATCGAAAACTCTTCCGTAAGCGCAGGAATATCCGCCAAGTTTGGAAAGTTCCTTTCCGCCTTTGAAAGGTCGGAACATTTTTTCTCCGACGGAAACCGCTTCCTCTCCGGAAATTCTTATAACGCCAAGTCCCGAAGCGGAAAGAGGCGTTAAAATTGCGGCAATGGTACTCATTTGTTTTCCTCCTTCATAAGCCCCCCTTGCCTAAAAGGGGGTGGTCCTGACATTTTGTCAGAACCGGGGGGATTCCTTTAAAAAATCCCTTCTTTTTAAATTTGAACCTTAAGCGAAGAAAGAATCCCTCCACCGCTTCGCGGTCCCCCTAACTCTTGCGGTGCCCAAAATATTCTGCGGCATACGCCT
>JAFOYK010000174.1 GCA_017424665.1 Oscillospiraceae bacterium | reverse complement strand
TCTTCGATTCTGGAGGTGGAAATCGGATCAAGTGCAGAGGTAGGCTCATCCATGAGCAGGACTTCCGGTTCTACTGCAAGAGCTCTTGCAATGCAAAGTCTCTGCTGCTGTCCGCCGGAAAGTCCAAGGGCGTTCTTTTTAAGGCGGTCTTTAACTTCATCCCAGATTGCCGCGTCTTTAAGAGAACGCTCGACGATTTCGTCAAGTTCAGCTTTATTGGTGATGCCGTGGGTTCTTGGGCCATAGGCAACGTTGTCATAAATGCTCATGGGGAAAGGGTTTGGTTTTTGAAAAACCATTCCGATATTGCGGCGAAGTTCGTTTACGTCAACATCTTTGCCGTAAATATCGTTTCCATTATAGCACACTTCGCCCTCAATTTTAACCCCCGGAATCAAATCGTTCATTCTGTTAAGTGTTTTAAGAAAGGTGGATTTTCCGCATCCGGAAGGGCCGATAAGTGCGGTGATGCTCTTTTCCGGAATGTTTATGTTTATATTTTTAAGCGCCTTTGTGTTTCCGTACCAAAGGCAAATGTCGTTTACTGTAAGAATATCGCTCATAATGCTCTCCTTTTTTCAAAATATCTGCTTACAAATTCAGCAAGAATGTTTATTATAAGAGTAAGAACCATAAGAATTGCGGCGATTGCAAAAGCAACTTCGAATTCGCCCTGTTCCTTTGCGTAAAAATAAAGCGCAACAGTAAGAGTGGAACCGGAACTTGTTAGTCCTTCGAAAAATCCGTTAAGAGAATGTGCAAAACCGGCTGTGAAAAGAAGCGCCGCAGATTCCCCGAGAATTCTGCCTATGGAAAGAATGCAGCCGGTTATAACTCCGTCAACGCATCCCGGAAGAACAACGGTGCGGATAACTCTCCATTTTCCCGCTCCAAGCCCAAAAGCACCTTCGCGGTAGCTTTGGGGAACAGTTTTAAGGCTTTCCTGGGTGGTTCGCATAACCGTAGGAAGATTCATAATAACAAGGGTAAGCGCACCGGCAATAAGGCTTCTTCCGAAATTCATAAAATTACAAAAGAAAAGAAGTCCGACCAAACCGTAAATTACGGATGGAATTCCGGAAAGGGTTTCGGAAGCATATTCAATTGCCGCAACGATTTTTTTGTTGGAAGCGTACTCCGTAAGATAAATTGCCGCGCCGACACCAAGGGGAATTACAATCACAAGGGTCGCAATCACGATATAAACCGTGTTGAGAATATCCGGAAGAATACCGATTTTTTCGGTAAGATAGCTCGGCTCGGTTGAAAGAAGTTCCCAGCTGATGTTGGGAAGACCTTTTGCCATAACATAAGTTATAAGGAAAAAAACAAGCCCTGCGGTAAGCCCGATTGAAAGATACATAAGCGCGCGCAGAATGAAAATATTAATTTTTCTTTTTGCTGTCATTTTTATTTCTCCTTTTCCCTTTTCAAAAAGAAATTAAGCACCGCGTTTATAAGCATGATAAAAAGGAAAAGAACAAGCGCAACAGAAAAAAGCGCCTGTTGATGAAGGCTTCCGTCGGTGGCGTAGTTCATTTCGCTTGCAACCGCCGTTGTAAGAAAACGAACGCTTCCGAAAAGTTTCGGCATGTTTTCCGCATTTCCGGAAACCATTATAATTGCCATTGCTTCGCCGATTGCTCTTCCAACACCAAGAACAACCGCGGCGGCAATTCCGCTTTTTGCGGCGGGAACGGAAACACGGAAATATGTTTCGACCGGGGTTGCGCCAAGGGCAAGGGAAGCGTCCTCATATTCTTTCGGAACAGCTTCCAAAGCGGTTATCGAAACTTTGATGATCGAGGGTAAAATCATAACCGCAAGAACAATTATTGCCGCAAAAAGAGAAGAACCGTCCGGAAGGTTAAAAGCTTTTCTGATGGCGGGAACAAGAACGATCATTCCGACAAAACCGTAAACAACCGAAGGAATTCCCGCAAGAAGGCTTACCGCGGTTTTAGCAATAAGCTTTACTTTTGGGTGCGCCATTTTTGAAAGATAAACAGCAGCAAAAAATCCAACAGGAACACCAAGAAAAATTGCGCCGGCGGTTCCGTAAACACTTGTTAAAATGAAAGGAAGAATTCCAAATTCGCCTTTTGAATAATCCCAGGTTTTTCCTGAAACAAAATCAAAAAATCCGATTTCGCGAATTGCGGGAATCCCGGAAATTATAAGATAAACGGTAATCAAAAGAACCATTCCAACCGTTACAAGGCCAAGAAGAAGGAAGATCCCATAAATTATATTTTCTATTAAATCTTTTCTTTTTTTCATAAAAATCCCTTTCGGACAGCACCAAAGCGGCGGTTTGTTTTCACAACCGTCGCTTTTGGTTTCAATGTCTTTTCAGTTTGCGGGAACAACGCCCGTTGCGTAGATTACTTCACGTGCTTCTTCAGAAAGTGCATAATCAAAAAACTTCTGCGCGGTTTTTGAAAGGGGAGTTTCTGTAAGAGTTACAAGAACAAAAGGTCTTTGAATTGCATAACTTCCGTCTTTAACAGTTTCTTCCAAAGGGCTTACACCGTTTACGGAAAGCGCTTTTACGTTGTCTTTAAGAGAAGCAAGGGAAGCGTAACCAATGGCGTTGGGGTTTCCGGCAATGGTTGTCACAACGTCGCCGGTGGAAGTAAGTTCGTTACGATACTGGCAAATCCCTTCAACGCCGACGATGGATTCGAAACCGTCGCGGGTTCCGCTTGCGGCTTCGCGGCCGATAAGAACAATTTCCGCATCGGCACCGCCTATTTCGCTCCAGTTTTTGATTTCTCCGGTAAAGACTTTTGCAAGGGTTTCAAGAGAAAGGTCGGAAACCGGGTTTTCGGGGTTTACAATAATTGCGATTCCGTCAAAAGCAAGAATGGTTTCGGAAAGGCCCTTTGCTTTTTCTTCATCTTTAAGATAGCGGCTGGAAAGACCGATGTCACAGGTGCCCTCAGCAACAGCCTTTATTCCTGCACCGGAACCGGTGGGATTATAGGTAAAAGAAATGTCACTGTTTTCGTTTTTGAATGATTCGCCAAGAGCACCGATAACTTTTTCCATAGAGGTGGAACCATCTGTGACAACGGTGTTATCAACTTTTCCGCAGGCAGAAAAAGCTAATATCATAACAAGGGAAAGAAAAATTGAAAAAAATCTTTTTGCTTTCATAATAAAAAAAGCTCCTTTTGTATAGTGTAATTTTCATTGCGGTTACTACTATACAAAAGGAACATCAAACCTGTTACCGTGGTTTTGTAAAATCTGTGTAAAATAATATTGCATAATCGGTCAGTTAATTATGGAAAGACTGTTGAGACTAAAGATAATTTTAAATACCCGACAGAAAAGCTGTGGCTTCTGTATACTGTAATTCCAGTTATTTTTTTAATAATCGGATACCCGTTTCAGCCAGTCTATCCTTGTCCTCCGGCATTTTACAAAAACCCGAAAACTTGTTTTGCCAAGGCAATCGAAGACATA
>JAFOYK010000170.1 GCA_017424665.1 Oscillospiraceae bacterium | reverse complement strand
GACCTTTCCATGCTTGATACCGGTGTTGACGTCCAGCTTTCCAAAGCAATTGAAGTTGCGGCATCCTCTGTTGCCGTTTCCGCACCCGAAGAAGATGCAAATTCCGAAGAAACCGGCTCTGAAGGCTGATTTTGACATAATTCTTCTTGACATTTTCATACCGTGCGAATATAATTGAAATATTGTGATTCCCTAAGGAGGGTATTTTAAAATGGATAAAAAAGTAATTGTTACTGCAAGCGGCCTTAAAGCTCTCGAAGATGAACTCGAAATGCTCAAAACCGTTCGCAGATCTGAAATTTCCGAAAAAATCCGTGTAGCGCGCGGCTACGGCGACCTTTCCGAAAACAGCGAATATGACGAAGCAAAAAACGAACAGGCAATTGTTGAAGCAAGAATCGCAGACCTTGAAGTTATGCTTAAAAACGTTGTTATTCTTGACGAAAGCGAAATCGTAAAAGACGTTATCTCCCTCGGTTCCAACGTTAAAGTTTACGACGAAGAATTTGAGGAAGAACTCGAATACGTTATCGTAGGTTCCACCGAAGCAGACCTTGACCTCGGAAAAATTTCTGACGAATCCCCTGTCGGCAAAGCTCTTATGGGCAAAAAAGTAGGCGACGTTGCTGAAGCAATTCTTCCTACCGGCGACACTGCAAAATTCAGAGTAATCAGCATTGGCTGATAAACAGAAAAAGATTTAAAAAAGCCCGCATTTGCGGGCTTTTTTTATTTATTTTACACATTTATCCCCCATTTTTTGTTCAAATCAACAAAATTTAGAAATTTTGATTTTTGATGCAACAAAAGCGCAATTTTATGTTACTATATGTTTAAAGGGAGGTGTTTTTATGAAAAAATTTTTATCTGTGCTCATGGTTTTAATTTTGCTTTTAACCGCATGCTCAAGCCCTTCGGAACCCGTTTCTCCTGAAATTCAGGAACCTGTTGTTTCAGAAACCGAAAATGAACTCGGCGAAGGTTCAAGAATTCTTGAAGGCTGCATTTTTAAAACCGCCGAAGAAAAATACGGCGTTCAGAAAGACGGTAAAATAATTCTTCCCGCAACTTACGATGAATTTAAAAGAATCGGTGAACTCGGCGGAAAAATGTTCTATGCTCTCGGCTTTAAAGACGGAACAAAACGCTGCATTGAATGGAATGAAGACGGCGCAGTTATCGGAACCGCCGAAACCGAAAGAACCCTTTATGATATTTTCGATTACGAAGGAAACATGCTTCTTTCCTTCCCTGTTGATCATTTTTATCAATCCACACCAAAACAGCTTTACGTAACTCTTGAAGGAAATTTTTACATCTATGATTTTTCCGACAGCGGAGAAATTGAAGAAGAATGGGTTTACGAAAAAGGTAAAACCGGAAGAACTGTTTTTGGATTTGATGAAATTGAATATAATTATAGCGCTTCCGGATTCGGTACTTACATAGGTCTTGCGGATTCCGAAGGAAACGTCGTTCTTCCGGAAATATACAGCTACATCATCCCCGTTCTTGGTGACAGAATTATCGCCAGCACTCACGGCGCAATGGTCGGTTATACCGCTTACAGACTTTATGACAGCGAATGTAATTTGCTTTGTGAAAACTACAGTTATATCGACTTTCTTCCGATTGACAGAGAAGATGCTGAAAAAGGATTTGTTGGCGTTGCTAAAATTGATTATCCGGAACACCAGTCTCCGCTTATCTGCCGCGACGAAAACGGTGAAATTTTGCCGGGCGGACTTTGGTTTGTTGACGAAAACGGAAACGCATTGAGCGAACGTTTTGATATCGATATGATTGATATTGAATTTTCCGCCGAAGATAAATTAGCTTTTGTTAAAGACATTGAAGGAAACGTAACCGAAATTCCTATCGGAGATTATATCATCGAGAAAGATTGGTAACTAAGAACAAAAAAAGCCCGCATTTGCGGGCTTTTTCTTTGTTTTAACTGTTGTCATTTTTATTTAAATATGTTAAAATAAGATGTTCTATTATGCAATAAAATAACCTTTTGAAAGGAAGATAAAATAAATGGCTGAACAGATTATGGAACAGGAACAGCAGGAACTTTCTGCAGAACAGCTTTCCGAACTTCTCCAGATCCGCCGCGATAAACTCACTGCTCTTCGCGAAGCAGGCAAAGACCCTTTTACCATCACCAAATTTAACGTAACCGGTTAGTCCGGCACCATTAAAGAAACTTTTGTTGACCCCGCAGAGGGCGAAGAAAGCACCATGACCGTTTCTCTTGCAGGACGTATTATGAGCAAACGCGGAATGGGCAAAGCTTCCTTTGCTGACCTTCAGGACAAAGAAGGCAGAATTCAGCTTTACGTTCGTAAAGATATGGTTGGTGAAGAAGATTACGCAGATTTCAAAAAATGGGATATCGGCGACATCATCGGTGTTGAAGGTATTGTTTTTCGCACCCACATGGGCGAAATTTCCATTAAAGCAACCAAAATCGTTCTTCTTTCCAAATCTCTTCTTCCCCTTCCGGAAAAATTCCACGGCCTTAAAGACCAGGAACTTCGTTACAGACAGAGATACGTTGACCTTATCATCAACCCCGAAGTAAAAGACACCTTCATCAAACGCAGCCAGATTATGCGCGAACTTCGTTCCTTCCTTGACGGCCGCGGCTTCCTTGAAGTTGAAACCCCTATCCTTACTCCTTTTGAAATCGGCGCTTCCGCAAGACCTTTCCTTACCCATCACAACACCCTTGATATGGATATGGTTCTCCGTATTGAAACCGAGCTTTACCTCAAACGTCTCATCGTTGGCGGTCTTGACAGAGTTTACGAAGTTGGCCGTATTTTCCGTAACGAAGGTATGGACACCAAACACAACCCCGAATTCACTTCCATCGAACTTTACCAGGCATTCACCGATTTTCGCGGCATGATGGACCTTGTTGAGGACATGATGAAAACCGTTGCAATGAACGTTTGCGGAACCCTTAAAATCAATTATCAGGGAACCGAAATTGACCTTGGCAACTGGGAAAGACTTACCATGATCGAAGCAGTTAAAAAATATTCCGGTGTTGACTTTGCAGAAGTTTCTTCCGACGAAGAAGCAATCGCTCTTGCAAAAGAACACCACGTTGACCTTCCTGAAGTTCCCACCAAAGGCGCTATCCTTGCTGAATTCTTCGATGCATTCGTTGAAGAAAACCTTATTCAGCCTACTTTCATCTACGATTACCCCGTAGAAATCAGCCCCCTTGCAAAACGCAAACCGGAAGATCCCGCATTCACCGAACGTTTTGAATATTTCATCAACGCAACCGAATTCGGCAACGCATTCAGCGAACTTAACGACCCGATCGACCAGAAAGGCCGTTTCGAACGCCAGGTTGCAGAACGTCTTGAACTTGACCCCACCAGCAAAGCACAGGTTGACTATGACTACGTAACCGCTCTTGAATACGGTATGG
>JAFOYK010000097.1 GCA_017424665.1 Oscillospiraceae bacterium | reverse complement strand
TACCTTTACCGGAAGCGAAAAACTTCTTTCCCGCCCACTTTCCGTTTATAAAGAAATTTTTGAAAAACAGGGAATTTATTTTGAAGCAACAGCCGAAAAAATCACCCTTGGCGGAAAACTTAAAAGCGGAGTTTTTGAAATTCCCGGCAACATCAGCAGCCAGTTTATAACCGGACTTCTTTTCGTTCTTCCTCTTCTTGAAGAAGAAAGCAAGATAAAACTTCTCCCCCCTGTGGAAAGCCGTTCTTACATAAACCTCACGCTTGAAGCTCTTTCGGTTTTCGGAATTGAAGTTGAATGGCAGGACGAAAACACCCTTTTCATAAAGGGCGGACAAAGCTTTAAAGCCGCCGAAGCAAAAGTTGAAGGTGATTATTCCAACACCGCTTTTTTCGAAGCGCTTAACGTTCTCGGTTCCGAAATCAAAATCACCGGCCTTGAACCGGAAAGCCTTCAGGGCGACAAAATTTATGAAAAATATTTTCCGCTTCTTGAAAAAGGCGAAAAAAACATAGATATTTCCGATTGCCCGGATCTTGGCCCCATTCTTTTTGCCGTTGCAGCGGCAAAAAACGGCGGAACTTTCACCGGAACAAAACGTCTTAAAATAAAAGAAAGCGACAGAGCTTTTGCCATGGCGGAAGAACTTTCGAAATTCGGAACCAAAGTGACCGTTAACGAAGACAGCGTCATCATCGATGCTTCAGAATTCCATGCGCCCTCCGAAACCCTTTCCGGGCACAACGACCACCGAATCGTTATGTCCTGCGCGGTTCTTGCAACACTTACCGGCGGAAAAATCGAAGGTGCCGAAGCTTCGCGCAAAAGCCTTCCGGATTTTTTCGAAAGGCTTAAAAAACTCGGATTCGAGGTGACCTTATATGATGCTTGACACCAGCAAAAACATTCTTATAGTGGGTCTCGGCCTCATCGGCGGAAGCTATGCAAAAGCGCTCCGCAAGCTTGGTTTTAAAATTTCCGCAATAACTCTTAATCAGGAAGATATCGATTACGCCATCGAAAACGGAATCATCGACGAAGGTTTCACCGAACCTTTGCCGGAAGTTCTTGAAAAAGCGGAACTTGTTGTTTTTGCCCTCTATCCGAAAGTTTTTGTGGAATGGATTGAAAAATATCAGAAATTTTTAAAACCCGGCGCGCTTCTTACCGACGTTACCGGCGTTAAAGCTTCGGTCGTTTATAAAATTCAGGAAATGCTCCGACCGGACGTTGAATTCATTGCGGCGCACCCCATGGCCGGTAAGGAAGTTTACGGAGTCCAAAACAGCGACCCCAAAATTTTCCACGGCGCAAACTATATCGTGACCCCCACCGAAAAAAACAGCGATTCCGCGATTAAGGATTGCCTTGAGCTCGGAAGGCTTATGGGTTTCAACAACGTTTCTATCCTTTCGCCGGAAAAACACGACGAAATGATAGGCTTTGTTTCCCAGCTTACCCACTGCATTGCCGTTTCGCTTATGAACTGTTATGACGGCGAAAAACTTCAGGATTACACCGGCGACTCTTTCCGCGATTTAACAAGAATCGCAAGGATAAACGACGAGATGTGGAGCGAACTTTTCCTTCTCAACAAAGAAACCCTTCTTGACCAGATGGATAAATTCCTTGCGGAATTTGAAAAACTTCGCAAAACCCTTGAAACCGGCGACAGAGAAACAATGCGTGAAATGATGAAAGTTTCCACCGCCCGCCGCGCACTTTTCGATAAAAAATAAAAAGGAGATTTTTGCCTTATGAATATGGAATTTAAAAGAAAACTTCCCATTCCGAAAGAAACCAAGGAGATGTATCCTTTAACTCCCGAACTTGCAAAAATCAAAGCCGCAAGAGATGAGGAAATCAAAGCGATTTTCGAATCCCGCTCCGACAAGCTTGCCCTTGTAATCGGCCCTTGCTCCGCGGACAGAGAAGATTCCGTTCTCGATTATATCCACCGCCTTGCGAAAGTTCAGGAAGAAGTTAAAGATAAAATCGTAATTATTCCAAGAATTTACACCGGAAAACCCAGAACCACCGGCCAGGGATATATGGGTCTTCTTCATCAGCCTGACCCCAACGGCGAGCCCGACCTTTTTGAAGGAATCTGCGCCGTTAGAAAATTCCACCTTCGTGCCCTTGAAGAAACCGGTTTCACCTGCGCAGACGAAATGCTCTATCCGGAAAACCACCGCTATCTTTCCGACCTTCTCGGATATGTTGCGGTGGGTGCGCGTTCCGTTGAAGACCAGCACCACCGCCTCACCGCCAGCGGAATCGACGTTCCGGTCGGAATGAAAAACCCCACCGGCGGCGACCTTTCCGTCATGATGAATTCCATCACCGCCGCCCAGGTTCCCCATAATTTTGTTTACCGCGGCTGGGAAGTTCAGAGCGAAGGCAACCCCCTTGCCCACGCAATTCTTCGAGGTTATGTTGACAAACACGGCCACAGCCACCCGAACTATCATTACGAAGACCTTCAGAGAGTTCTCGATCTTTATAACGAAGGGGATTTCAAAAACCCCGCCGTTATTGTTGACTGCAACCATTCCAACTCCGGAAAACAGTGGTTCGAACAGATCCGAATCGCCCACGAAGTTATGTACAGCAGAAGATATAACAGCGACATTGCAAAAATGGTAAAAGGCTTCATGATAGAAAGCTATATCGAAGACGGCTGCCAGAAAACCGGCGGCGGAATTTACGGAAAATCCATCACCGACCCCTGCCTTGGTTGGGAAAAGACCGAAAAACTTATTTACGAACTTGCGGAAAAAGTCTGATAAAAACAAAAGGGAAAGATTTTTTCAAAAATCTTTCCCTTTTTTGCAACAATTTACCATGTTTCTTACACTATATAAATGAACCCGTTTTTAAGAGGTGAATTTTATGAAAAATCTTTTTGCCCTTGTTTTAGTTTTCGCGCTTTTGCTTTCAGGTTGCGGAAAAAACGAAGAACCGGTTGTTGTTGAACCGAACGAAGAACCTTCGGAAATTGAAAACAGCGAAACAGAAGAAATAAGCGAAGAATTCGTTGAAGAAATTATCCTCAATTTCGGTGCGGAAAAGCTTGAAAACGGAAC
>JAFOYK010000074.1 GCA_017424665.1 Oscillospiraceae bacterium | reverse complement strand
TTCTTGTTACCGGATGCGCTTCTCCGGAAATTTCCGAAACCGAAGGCCCTTCTTCCGAAAGCTCTGTTTCTTCCGAAGAAAGTTCCGTTTCCTCTTCCGAAGTTTCCTCTGAAAGTTCCTCTTCTGAAATTTCTTCTGAAAGCTCTTCCGAAGAATCTTCGACTGAAAGCTCTTCCGAAGTTTCTTCCGAAAGCTCTTCCGCACCGGAAACTTCCTCTTCTTCCTCTTCCGCGGTAACTTCCGAATCCAAAGAAGAAAAACCCAAGGAAGAACCCAAAGAAGAACCCAAAACCCCGGAAGGCTACGTTGATTCCGTAAGCGTTGATTCCGAAGCGGTAAAAGAAGAATCTGTTATTGTTGAAGAAGCCCCCGCACCCGCTGTTTCCATCGTTCTTGAACCGAAAGCTTCCGGAACTCTTGTTGAAGAAAACAGCAAAGCCATCATCGATTATTCCAACACCAGAGACGGCTATGTAATGGTAAAATATACCGCCAACACCAACAAAAGACTTAAAACACAGGTAAAAGGCCCCTATACAACTTATACCTATAACATCTATGTGGGAAGCTGGGCGGTTCTTCCCATCACCGACGGCAACGGAACTTACCAGATCAAAGTTTACGAAAACGTAAGCGGAAACGAATATTCCCTTGCTCTTGCGGTTGAAACCCACATTTCCCTTAAAGATGAATTTGCTCCGTTCCTTCGCCCGAACCAGTACGTAAACTACAGCGCTTCCAGCGGAACCGTTAAAAAGGCAAAGAACCTTTGCGCCGGACTTCGCAACCCCCTTGATAAAGTTCAGGCAATTTATAACTATGTTGTAAACAACATCCGTTACGATAAAAACAAAGCAGCAACCGTAACAAGCGGATATCTTCCCGTTCTCGATGACGTTCTTTATTCCGGAAAAGGAATCTGCTTCGACTATGCCGCTCTTATGACCGGTATGCTCAGAAGCCAGGGCGTTCCCTGCAAGATGGTCTTCGGCTACGCCGGAACCGCTTATCACGCATGGATAAGCGTCTGGACCGAGGACGAAGGCTGGGTCGACGGCGCAATTTTCTTCGACGGAACTTCCTGGCACAGACTTGACCCCACTTTTGCTTCTTCCGGCGGACAAAGCGCTGAAATCATGCAGTATATCGGCAACGGAAGCAACTATCAGTCCAAATATTTCTATTGATTTTTCACGGAGAATTATATGAACAAAGCTAATTTTTCCAATATGGAAACCGCCGACCTTTGCCGCGAGCTTGCCCTTCTTCTTCATGCGGGAATCGGAACCGGCGACGGACTTTATCTTCTTGCGGAAGAGGAAAAAGACCCGGTTACCAAAGAAATGCTTACCCAAATGGCAAAAATAGTCGATTTCGGAAACCCGCTTGCAAAAGCTTTCGAGGAAGCGGGAAGATTTCCCGCCCACATGATAGGCCTTTTACAGGTTGGCGAAGCGGTTGGACGCACCGAAGAAGCCCTTAATGCGCTTTCCCGCTATTACGAAAACAGAGAAAGAATGGAACGCCACATAACCGGCGCCCTTACCTATCCGGTAATGCTCCTTCTTCTTATGTCGGTCGTAATCGTTGTGCTTCTTACAAAAGTTCTTCCTGTTTTCAACGATGTTTATGCATCTCTCGGAGGTCAGCTTACCGGAATTGCGGGAATGCTTCTCGGCCTTGGAAACGGGCTTAACAAAATTCTTCCCCTTCTTTGCGTTGTTCTTGCGCTGGTGCTCATCCTTCTCGGCGGGTTTGTTTTCAGCAAAAAAATCCGTGCTAAGATGCTCGATTTTTATAACAGCCGCTGGGGCGACAAAGGTGTTTCAAGAAAAATGAACAACGCCCGCTTTGCTCAGGCTCTTTCAATGGGAATTTCCAGCGGTATGCCCCCGGAAGAGGGCGTTGATATGGCCGCTTCCCTGCTCAGGGATATTCCCAAAGCGGCGGAAAGATGCGAAAAATGCAGCGAACTTTTAAGAAACGGCGAAAGCCTTTCCGAAGCGCTTAACAAAACCGGCCTTATGGAATCCGTGGCCTGCCGCCTTCTGACCCTTGGAATGCGCGGCGGAAGCGGCGACACCGTTATGGAAGAACTTGCCAGAAGAATGCAGGAAGAAGCTGAGCACGCTCTTGAGCACGCGGCTTCCAAAATTGAACCGGCCTTGGTGCTCATAACCACCTTGCTCGTTGGTGCAATTCTTCTTGCGGTAATGCTTCCGCTTATGAACATTATGACCACGATAGGATGAGGAACTTGAGAAACAAAGAAAAAAACGGTTTTCTCTACGGAATTTTTGTTCCGCTTATTTCCGCCGTGGTGCTTTTCTGTTTCCTTTATGGAATCACAAATCTTTCGGAAGGAAATTCCGAAGAGGGAAAACGCCGCCTGGAAGACGCTCTTCGAAGAGCGGCCGTTGCCTGCTATGCTTCGGAAGGAATTTATCCGCCAAGCTGGAATTATCTTGAGGAACATTACGGAGTACAGATCGACCACAGCAGATACGTTGTAAGCTACACCGTTTTTGCGGAAAATCTTATGCCGGATATAACCGTATTGGAAAAATAACTATGAATAATAAAATGAAAAAAGGCAGTCTGGGCGGAATTTTGGCCCTTGTTGCTTTCACTTTGTTTGTTGCGTTGCTTTTAATGGTTCTTTTGACCGGTGCGGACGTTGTAAAAAGACTTACCGACCGCGACAGAGAAAACTATGACAGAATGACCGCGACCCAATATATCGCCACAAGAGTTCACCAATCCGACGTTGACGGAATGCTTTCTGTCGGAACTTTCGGCGAAAACTCCGCAATCATTATAACCGAAGAAATTGAAGGAAGTTTATATAACACCCTTGTTTATTGCCATAACGGATATTTAAGGGAAATGTTCTGCGCCGCGGATGCTGAATTAAGCCCCACTTTCGGCGAAGAAATCGTTCCGATGGAATCTTTTGTTGCGGAAGATATGGGCGATCATATCCGCGTTACCGTTTCCGACGGAAAACGTGAGGACACCCTTTATTTCTCCCTTCGAAGCAGAAAGGAGGCAAACTGATGCACAGTAAGGCTCCTCTTGCTCTTATGGAGCAAATAATCATGCTTCTTGTTTTCGCCCTTTCGGCGGCTCTTTGCTTACAGGTTTTTGCCCTTTCCGGAAGAATTTCTCACGGAATGGAAGACAAAGCCCTTGCGGTGACGGAAGTCAGAAACGCGGCGGAATCCATCAAAATTTCCGGCGGAGATTTTGAAAAACACGCGGAACTTTTCGGCGGAAAAGCCGGAAACGGAAGCTGGAAAGCATTTTATGACGAAGAATGGAAACCTGTTTCCGAAGAGAAAGCCGTTTATATTTTGGAAGCGGTTTCGATAGAAACCGAAACCGAACTTCTCGGAGCGGCCGAAGTTTCCGCTTTTGAAAAGAACGGCAAAGAGCTTTTCGAGC
>JAFOYK010000018.1 GCA_017424665.1 Oscillospiraceae bacterium | reverse complement strand
TTGCGAAATTCTGAACACCGAAATTCAAAGAGCAATCGAAATTACAAAGGCGAAAAGCAAAAACATCGACGTCATCAAGGACGCGGCAATTACCGGCGACGGTGTTCTTTATGCCTGGTTCGACCCGGAAAAAGGCGAGCGGGGCGAAATTGAACTTGAAAACATCGACAACGAAAAGGTGATTTTCCGAAACCCTTTTGAACACGACGTTCAGAAACAGCGAAGCGTTATCATCGTGAAAAGAATGATGCTTGAAGACGCAAAAGACCTTGCGAGGGCAAACGGCGTTCCGGAAGAAGAGGTGGAAAACATCCTGCCGGATATCCGCGGGGATTATTCCGGCGAAAGAAACGACATTGGAAGAAGCATGACGACTGTTCTTCTTCGCTTCTGGAAGGACGAAGGCATAGTTTGGTTTTCCGAAAGCACAAAAGATATATTTATCCGAAAACCGACAAAGACCAAGGCAAAGCTTTATCACATCGCCTGGATGCCCTGGGAAAAGCGCAGAGACAGTTATCACGGCGCGGCGGTTATGACTCCATACATTCAAAACCAGATCTACGTAAACAAAATGTGGGCGCTTGCGATGGTCTATAGCTCCAAAATGGCATGGCCGCAAAGATTTTATGACGCAACCAAAATTCGCGGAAACCTTTCCAACAAAGTCGGACAGGCAATCGGCGTTGCGGGTGACCCGAAAAGCGCAATCTATTTTGATTCACCGGCGGGAAACATGAGCGCCCAGGTTCTGGAACTTGTTGACAGAACCATCCGCTATACCCGCGAAAGCCTTGGCGTTAACGACGCGGCTCTTGGTGACGTTAAGCCGGAAAACACTTCCGCAATCATCGCGGCGGCGGAACAGACCGCGGCGCCCCTTATCTTCCAGAAGCTTGCGAACCACCAGCTTTGGGAAGACCTTGTTCACATCATTATCGATATCATCAGGGAGATGTACGGGCTTCGCGAAATCAGCAGAGAAGTTAAACTTCCGGACGGAAGCAAGGAAAAATACGTTATGGATTTCGATTTCGGAAAAATCGATTACAATTCTTTCGATATCAAGGTGAACGTAGGAACCGCAACCTATTGGAGCCAGCTTATGCAGGTCCAGACCATGGATTCTTTCTTCAAAAACGGAATCATCGACGACGCGCTTATCTATCTTGAGCACGTTCCAGACGGCTACGTTGCGGAAAAAGACGAAATTATGGAGGAACTTCGAAGAAAAAGAGCCCAGGAAGGAGTTTTGAGCACGGCAGTTCCGCCCGTGAGCACCAAACCGGAAGGGGGTGCTCAAAAATGACAGTCAAGGAATGTTACGAGCAGGCGGTAAGCCTTATTCCGGAAAAACCGGAGGAAAACGTTGAGATGCAGAAGTTTGCGGTAATCTGGTGCAATATTCTTCTTGCGGAAACCCTCCGCCACGAGAACATTTTAAGAAAAGGAAAAAACCTTCCGGGAATCGAAAAAGTTCCGCAGATGGAATTTTTGGAAGACGAAATTCCTTTTGACGATGAAATGGTGAGAAGGGTTTTTCCTTACGGAATGGCTCGCTTTGTTTTCAGGGAAAACGACGATATTTCCGCCAGCCACGAATTTTATCAGCTTTATGTCAACGCCCTTTCGGAAGCTGTTCCGGTTTTCGCGGAAGAGATCGAGGACGTTTATGAATAAAGGAGGGATAAAATGGCAAGACCTTTGAAAACAAAAGAGGAACTTAAAAAAGAAACAGAAGAAGCATTTCTCAAAGAGTTTGGGATAACTAAAGAGGCCGCGGAGAAATCCGCGGCCACGAAAAAGGAAGACCTTCCGGGATATGACCCGAACAAAGACGACGAAGAGCTTGTTTTTTACAGCGAAGAGGATAGAGAAAAAGACGATAAGGACGAAGAATGGTATAAGGAATTCGAGGAAGAATCCAGATATCTTAATTCGCCGACGGTAAGAGCAAGTATAACAAGGTCGAATAATATGTATAACGTATATAAATCCGGCGAAGAATGGCTTATGAGCGATGAAGGCGGAGAGAACCTTGTGAAAGGATTTATCAACAATTTCCGTTCGGCGATCGGAACCGGGGTTGAGGATTTTGCGTTCTGGCTGACGGAAAATGCGCCATGGTATAAACCGGCGCAGAACGTTGTTGAAAAGAACACCGCGGGAAAAGTTGAAGAGCAGGCGCAAAAGCAATTTGGAAACGCGAAGGCGAACGGAGTTAACGGAAAAGTAGTGGATTTTATGGATAATACCTCGAAAAATCTTGGCTACAGTCTTCTTGGTTTCAAAGCGGGAGATTATGCGCAGGGCATAGGCGAAGGATTTGATACATATAGAAACCTTCGGGAGCAAGGTTATTCAAAAGAAGAAGCGGCAAGGAAATCTTTAGGAAAAACTACGCTTGCAATTCTTTCAACCAAAGCCGACGATTACATCGGGAAAAACAACAAGGTCGATGATGTGCTTGGTGCAAGGTATGATATTAAAAGAAAAGTTGATTCTCCCAAAAAGAAGAAGTATAATGGAATTAAATTAGACAGAGAGGAATATGCAAGACTCTCTTCTGCGGTTGGAACATATAAGCCTACTGAAAAAGGCCCAATATCACAAATACTCGATAACAAAAAAGGGGAACCAGCATACCTTTATGATGTGTTCGTTGATGATGACGGAAGACTTACTGTTTTAGGAAAACATTCTGCTAAAAATATCCACGAAAAGGAGAATTTGTACGATGATTACAAAAAATGAAAGAGACCTTATACATGCTATCGCTGATGCGGATTTGGGAAAAGATGTGATGATTGGAATTGTTTCTGGTTTGGAAGACGAACAGATGCCGATTTTAACCGAATACATTCGTGGGGAGCTTGAAGAAGGTAGAGAAGTGTTGAAACAAAAAGTGTTGGAAGCAAAAATGATTTTGCTCGGAGAAATTGAAGTAGAAGACGATGAATAATTGAAAGGAAACGTTTTTATATGTGATTATAACACGAAACGTGTTGCAAGCTAAAAACAGCACTTTTGCACCTTGAAAAAGAAAGGCCGCGGAGAAATCCGCGGCCGGTGAAAAAGGGCTTTATGAACTTGAGCCGAAAGAATTCATTGATAAAGTATATGACCCGGTAAAAGCGGTTACAACCGAACCGATGCTTTTCAGAGATGAGGACGGAGAAAAAGATGAAAAAGACCCATTTTGGTATAGCAGCTTTATAAGAAATTTTGAAGCTGAACAGGCAAGGGAAAATAAGGAAGAAGATTTACCCGGATTTAAACCAGAAGAAAAAACGAGCATAGAAACTGAAAGAGAAATTCTCGACAAGCTTGAAACAGAAAAGAAAGAAAAATATCCTGGTGGAATAACTGTATTCGCTGTTCGTTCGGGAATTAAAGCTGGAAGGAATGGAAAAGTAAATACTGATTTTTCTGAATATGATTTTCTTGAAGAAATTGAGAAAAGAAAAAACAATATTTTAATTCTTGAACAACAAGAAAAAACAGCGGAACAAAAAGGAATTCTTAACTCCTCTAAAAAAATGGAAGAAGCAAGCAAAGGCTTTGCTAACTGGCAAAGTTTCAATGCCCAAAAAGAAGCCAAAAAACGTAAAGAGGAAAAAGAAGGAGGAGCGATTGGCCGAATTTTCAGTGCAATGGGAAGTTCTCCCGATACGACAAGTACTTCCGGTTGGGCAAATGTTGTAATGGATTTATATAGAAATGATACCCAGTATAAAAAACCAAATGATAAGTGGACAAATGAAGAAAAATATATATTCGGGTATTATTGGGGAAAAGGAGATTATAAAAAAGCAGAAGAATTTGCAATATCCGTAAATGATTTTATTTCAAAAGAGGAAAAAGAGTCTATTATTAACGATTACGGTCAAAAGGCAACCAAGAACGATTTTAAAAAAGCGCTCTATTCTGCAGGGACTATTGCGGTGTCTCCTCTTGCCGGAGTGGCAGATTATTTTGATAATTATATTGAATTTGGAGCAAGAGGAACTGTTACAGAAAACTCAATTCCTTCAATTTATGAATTATCTCAAGGAATAAGAAACTCAATAGGAGATAGTTTATCGGAGGAACACGGGAAACTAGCGAAAGATGTGTATAACCTGGCAATGGAAAGCGGAGATGTTTT
Source organism: Oscillospiraceae bacterium (assembly GCA_017424665.1). Classification (GTDB taxonomy): domain Bacteria; phylum Bacillota; class Clostridia; order Oscillospirales; family Ruminococcaceae; genus UMGS1668. Next base: position 39 of record JAFOYK010000018.1, on the reverse strand, counting down.
ATTTTCGTCCGCAATAGGCGGAAATGTAGCCGTAGCGAC
>JAFOYK010000092.1 GCA_017424665.1 Oscillospiraceae bacterium | reverse complement strand
TTTCAAGATCCATTTTGGAAACATAGAAAGCTTTTGCTTTTTTCTGAGCAGTAGCAAGTTTCCAAGCTTTTTCGGTACCTACGAGAACGCCGGATTTTGCAGAAAGAGTGATGATAACTGCGTCTGCTGCGCGAACGCCTTCATAGAAGCCGCCTGCGAAGTCGAAGAGTCCGGGAGTGTCGATGAGGTTTACTTTAACACCGTCATACTCGAAGGGAGCTACTGCGGAGCTTACGGAAATTTTACGTTTGATTTCTTCGGGGTCGAAGTCACAAACGGTGTTTCCTTCCGGAACGGAACCAAGTCTGTCGGTAGCGCCGGCCATATAAAGAAGAGCCTCAGCAAGGCTGGTTTTACCGTCGCTGCCGTGACCGGCAAGTGCGATGTTTCTAATATCTTTTGCATTGTACTGTTTCAAAGTTGTTAATCCCCTTTCACTTTTGTGTCGTACACGCCTATTATAACAAAATATTATTATGTTTTGCAACAAAAACAACAAAAAAAGTTACTATTAATATAGAACTTTATTTTAAAAAACACAAAAACAGCATTTTTTTGCAAAAACCATGCAAAAATTACCTGTATTTTTATCATTTTGTATATTATATAATATTTTTGAGGTGAAAAATTTTGCTTACCATGCTTAAAACTTTAAGAAAAAAGAATCGAATCACACAAAAAGAACTTGCGGAAGCTTTACATATTTCTCAAACTTCTGTCAGCAAATATGAAAGGGGCGAATCCGAACCGGATCTTGAAATGATAATAAAAATGTCAGATTTTTTCGGTGTTACAATTGACGAATTTGTTCGCGGAACAAAATAAAATCAAACCAAATTTTCCGCATTTCCGTAAAGCAGATTGCAGGGCGGAATTTCCGGAATAAGATATGCTCCGGGCTTTTGCAAAAAAGCCGCCCGCATTGCCGAAACAAGAATGTTTCCGGTAAGGGTCGGGTTATCGATTTCCATACTGAAATTCATCTTTTGATTTTCAAAAATGTTTTCAATAAAGACTCCGTGTTTTGTGTTGAAAAACTGTGAAATGTCTTTCACAAACTCCACCGAGCATTGGTCGTGCTCAAAATATCCGTCAGATAAAATTGCGTGCTCAACCGCTTGCTTATCGGCATTTTCTTCCGGCAATACATAGATTTTCCTTGCGTGTTTTCCTTTTCCCAAAGGTGAAGTAATTGAAACCGCGTCCAAAACCCCGTCTATGGATTTTGCTGCGGCGGAATGGCCCATGCTCATTCCCGGGCCGAAATTTGTATGGATTTTTCCTTTAGGAAAAGCCGCCGACATAAGAGTTCTTATAACAGAATCCAGACCCGGGTCCCACCCCGCTCCGACAACGCAGGAAACATTTCCCTTTTCCGCAGAAACGTTCAGCCTTTTTCGCATTTCCGGAAGTTTTTCGTGAATATCGAAGCAATCAACGGTAAAAACCCCGGCTTCAAGAAGTTTTTCTTCAATTGGTTCAACAAATCTTGAAGGAACGGTTATTATCGCGCCATCCGGTTTTTCAGGCAAATCAAAAATGTTTTTTTCAACCGGAATTTTTTCAAAATCCGGAACCGTTTCTCCTCCCCTTCGAATAAATCCGCAAAGTTCCATATCGGGAGATTCCAAAAGCGCCTTTGCGGCGGCAATTCCGACGTTTCCCGCACCGATTATCGCAATTTTTCTCATAAAAAAACACCTCCGCAAAAATATACGGAGGCGGTTTTTGTTATATTACACAAAATAAAAAACGCAATTCGCCGGCGGTGAACTGCGTTTTTTGTTTTTTCCTTATAATTATCTTTCGACAATGTATTTGTGGATTCTTTCGGGAAGATCTTCTTTTTCGCAGGAAGCGGTGAAGGTCATGGTGATGTTGGAATCATCGCAAAGTCTCTTGAGTTTGTCAGTCATTTTTGCGAATGCATCGTAGTCACGGCCGCCGATTTTGAAGGTTGCGTCAACAAAGATGTGGCTGATATCGTAGTTGCCTGCGATAAGGCCGGAAAGGAATCCATAGAAGGAATTGAAATCGGAAATATCATATTCGTCGATATCGACGAGACGTACGTCATGGCTTACGTCGAAACGAAGGGTTGCACCGCGTTCGATTGCTACTACGCAACCTTCGCTGGTTTTAACTGCTTCTTCGATGTTGTCGATGAGGTATTTGGTTTTGCCGGAGCCTTTGAGGCCAAGGATAAGTTTGATCATGGTAATGTCTCCCTCTGTTCAAAATGTATTATCATTGCGCGAACGCAGTTTGACCGAAAATCAGTCAAGTTTGGCTTCGATTGCCGCTTTCATATCCTCATATCCCGGTTTTCCGAGAAGTGCGAACATGTTCTTTTTATAGCTTTCGACGCCGGGCTGGTTGAATGGATTTACTCCAAGCATATAGCCCGAAACCGCACAGGCGATTTCAAAGAAATAGATAAGTTTTCCGACTTCTGCCGGGGTTCTCTCTTCACAGGTTATTACGATATTGGGGGCTCCGCCTTCGGTGTGTGCCACCAAAGTTCCAAGCCTTGCTTTTTCGTTTATTTCCTGCATGTCCATTCCTGCAAGGAAATTGAGGCCGTCGCCGTTTTCTTCATCGGCCGCGACAACAAATTTCTTCTGAGATTTTTCGAAACGTACGACTGTTTCGAAAAGGTTTCTCGTTCCGTCCTGAACAAACTGTCCGAGAGAATGAAGATCCATTGAGAAAATTGCGGAGCAAGGGAAAATTCCTTTTCCGTCTTTTCCTTCGCTTTCGCCAAAAAGCTGTTTCCACCATTCGGCCATCTGTCCGAAGGAAGGTTCATAGCTTACGAGAAGTTCAAGCGCTTTGCCTTTTTCAAGAAGAATGTTTCTTGCGGCGGCATATTGCATTGCTTCGTTTTCAGCGAAAACGGGATTTTCATAAAGTTTTTTCGCTTTTGCGGCACCGGACATAAGTTCGTTTATGTCGATTCCCGCTGCGGCGATCGGCAAAAGTCCTACCGGAGTCAGGACGGAAAATCTTCCGCCGATGTCATCCGGAACGACAAAGGTTTCCCAGCCTTCCTTATCCGCAACAGCTTTGAGAGTTCCTCTGGCTTTGTCGGTGGTGCAGAAAATTCTTTCTTTTGCCCCTTCTTTGCCATATTTCTTCTCAAGAAGTCCGCGGAAGAAGCGGAAAGCAATAGCCGGTTCCGTGGTGGTACCGGATTTGGAAATTACGTTAACGGAAAAATCTTTATCCTCACAAATCTCGGCAATTTCGGCCATATAATCCGGGCTGAGGTTGCAGCCTGCGAAATAAATCTCAGGGCCTTCTTTGCAAAGTCTGTTGCGAAGAGGAGAAGTGCAAAGTTCAATAACGGCTCTTGCGCCAAGATAGGAACCGCCGATTCCTATAACGATAAGTACTTCGCTCTGTTTTCTGATTTTTTCTGCGGCGGAAATAATTCGGGAAAATTCTTCCCTGTCATATTCCTCCGGAAGTTCCACAAAGCCGGTGAAATCGTTTCCCGCGCCGGATTTTGTCATCAGTACGCGGTGAGCTTCTTCAGCTTTCTGAACTTTTTCGGAAAACTCTTCTTCGGAGATAAAGTCTTTCAGATACCGAAAATCTACCTTCGGCATTAGGACACCTCCTGAATAATGATATTATCCTGCATATATAATAACCTAAAACATGTATTTTTGCAAGTGGCAAAGGTGCGAAATCTTGCCCCTTGGAAATTTTTTTCATTTTGTCGAAAGCACTTCCATGAAAAGAATTTTAAGCGCGGCGGAAAAGCTCATTTTTTCAACCGCTTCCTTCGCGACTATGTTATATCCGCCTATTTCTCCGCCGTTAAGAAAAACCGAAACTCTTCCGATAACCTGCCCCGCTTCCACCGGCGCTTCAAGCTTTTCCGAAAGGGTCACTTTTTGTTCAATAAGCGTTTCCTGGCCTTTCGGCAAAAGATATGTTTCCGGCTCTTCAAAAACCGGCGTTACAAATTCCGAAACCCCATGTGAAACCGGAATTTCATAAAGTTCCTCTTTTGGAGGAACAGGTTTTGCAACTGCAAAATTTGCAAAACCGTAATCCAGAAGTTTTCTTCCGGCGGCAAAACGTTCGTCGGTATTAGGCGAACCGAGAGTTACCGAAATAAGTTCCATTCCTCCCCTTTCTGCAGAGGCCGAAAGGCAGCAGCCGGCTTCATCGGTGGAGCCTGTTTTAAGCCCCGTGCAGCCCTTATAAAATCTTACCAGCTTGTTGGTGTTGGTAAGTTCCGTTTCACCGTTTCTGAGGCTATCCATCCACACGGTGGAATATTCCTTTATCTTTTCATGGGAAAGAAGTTCGCCCGACATTTTGGCAATATCTCTTGCGGTTGAAAGGTGACCTTCCGCATCAAGGCCTGTGCAGTTTTTGAAAACGGTGTTTTCCATTCCAAGTTCCCCCGCTCTTTTATTCATAAGTTCCACAAAGGCTTCTTCGCTTCCGGAAACAGCTTCCGCAAGAGCGACACACGCATCGTTCGCTGAAGCAATTGCGGCAGCTTTAAGAAGTTCATGAACCGTAAAAACCTCGCCCGGTTCAAGCCAGATCTGACTTCCGCCCATGGAACAGGCGTGTTCACTTGCGGTAACTTCCGTTTCAAAGCTGAGCTTTCCGCTCTCTATCGCTTCCATAACCAGAAGAAGGGTCATTATTTTTGTAATCGAAGCCGGCGGAACGGGTTTATCCGCTTCGTATTCAAAAAGCACTCTTCCGGTGGAACGTTCCGTAAGAATCGCGGACCTTGCGGAAATACTTATTCCGTCCGCAAAAGCGGTTGTTCCGAAAACAAAAACAAGGCAAACGGACAAAACCATTGAAACAAGTTTTTTCATGTTTTTC
>JAFOYK010000120.1 GCA_017424665.1 Oscillospiraceae bacterium | reverse complement strand
GTTGATAATTCTGAGTTTGACTACAGAAGACATCAGCATCGAAACAAGAACAAGAATTGAGCCAAGATAACCTATAAGTTCAATTATAAAATCCATTTTTTCTCCTTTTAAATATTATAATATCATTTATAAAGTGCTTCGATATCCACAAGTTTGAATTTCATATTTTCAAGGTTGCGGATTTCTCTCGGGAATGGCTCAATTGAGAAAAGCATATCAAATCTTTCCCAATATTCGGTAAAAAGCTTGTCGTTTTTACGGAGACGGGCAAGAAGCTGTTCGCCCGGTTCGGAAAAACTTCTGCGATATTCCGCAAACAGAATCTGGCGGTTGCGCTGGTTTGCGGCAACGATTTTTGCGTCGGAATATTCTTTAAGGGAATTCCAGTAACCGGAAATTACCGGGCTGAGGAAAGGAAGCATTCCCTGTTTATTCTTGCGAAGCATATACTGCATGCAGATCTGCTCGTAAAGTTTTCCTTCAATATACCCGTCGATTTCTTCAGTAAGATTTTCGAGCACCGTTTTTCCGGTCGCAATTGCGGTTTTATTCGGAAGAACGAAACGGAACCAGAACGCAAGGGCTTTGGAACTTATGCTGTAAATGCCTTTTCTGCTGGCTTTGTTTTCTTCGCCGAAAGGAATATCTCTGTTGACTATCTGCATCTGGAGAAGTGTGAGCAGATATTTATTTACTTTTGTCGAACTTTCGCCGGTTTCCATAACAATTTCGTTGATGCGCTGGCTTCCTTTTGCAAGAGCAAAAAGAATGGAATTATAAAATTCCGGCTCGCGAAGCTCATCAAGGAAAAGCATCGGCGGTTCACCGAAAAGCGGCGAATCTTTTCCAAGGAATATCTTTCTGATATTTTCCTCAAAAGTTTTTCCGCCGTCAACAAGTTTAAGATATTCCGGAACGCCGCCAAGGCAGCAATAATATCTCATCTTATCTTTCGCGGAAATTTCTTTCGGCAAAATTTTTGCGGAATCAAGATAATCAAGTTCCTCAAGTTTATAAATTACAGGGCGGCGCATTGAAGCGGCAGAATTTTCCGCAACGATTTCAGTTTCGGTGAAAAAGACCCTTCCGCAACCGGCAACAACAAAGATGTTGCTGTTTCTCCATTCATTTTCGAAAGCGTTTCTGAAATCTTTAAGGATGGTTCTGTCCTCGAAAACAAGATCCGTAAAATCATCTATTGCAAGAAGGAATCTTTCGTCTTTGGCAAATTCCCCGATTCTTTTGAAAGCAACTTTCCAGGTTGGGAAATCTTCCTCTTCCCCGGAAAATTCGGAAACCGCCTTTTCAAAAAGGCGAAGATTCATAAAAGAATTCAAACGTTCGGCAGAAAAGAAAACCCCGCGCTTTTCTTTTGCAAATTCAGAAAGAACGGCGGTTTTTCCGCTTTTATGGCTTCCGTAAACAACAACGAATTTTGCCCCGGCAGAATCCCAGTTTTTTTCCATGGAATCAATTTTGCCTTCTCTTCCGATGACCACGGTTACGTCCCTCCTATTTAATATGATTATATATTTTAAGTTATAATAATTATATGGGCCTACATTTTAACACCTCAAAACTGTTTTGTCAACAAAAACCGCTAAATTATGCGGTTTTTTTATTTTCAGCAAAAAAAATCCCTTTCGCGGAGAGTTACGAAAGGGATTTTTTAAAAGGATTAGGTTTTTATTATTTATTCAGAAAATTATTTTCTTTTTCTGAGAACAAGAGCAGCCGCTGCAGCCGCAGAAACAACCGCCATTGCGGAAACAACTCCGACAATATCTTCCGCACCGGTGTTGGGGTTCTTTTCGGTGGAAGAACCGCCGTTGTTGCCGTTAGAGCCGGAACCGTTGTTACCGCCAACAGTTACTTTCTTTGCAGAAAGAATGTAGCGGCCAAGGGTGGAACCTGCTTCGCGCTCGATTTCGATTTCAACTTCATCGTAAAGGTTTACTTTGCTGAAGTCAATTTCAAGCTTGGTGTCTTTTCCGTCGATGTTAAGATGGAAACCAAGTTTTTCGCTTTCATCGGTGTTCATGCCGAATTTATGAAGAAGTTCGCCATAGGTACAGCCGGGTTTCCAGGTGATTGTGAATTCGCTTGCAATAGGCTGGGAACCGTAGAAATCGAGATAGTAATTATCGAAAACCTGTTTTCCGTCAACTTTTTTATATTTTGCGCCGCTGTCGTTAAGGAAGTTAACGCCGCCCTGTTTTTCGGAAACCTCGTCGATTTCAACAATAACGCTGGGGTTTTCGCTGTTGTTAACAAGAGTAAGACCCTCGCCGGTAATTGCGCGGAAAGCGGTGGTGGAAATTACGAATGCTTTGGGGGAAGACATTCTGTCCTCATAAAAATCCCAATAACCGAAATCGGATTTCTCGGTAATTTCGTTGATGGGGAAAAGCATTCCTTTTCCGTTGTTTTTATAATGTTCGGAATAATATTCAACGGTGTCTTTGGAAGCTATCGCAACGTCGGCAATAACGTCGTTTTTGATACCGGCGTAAGCTTTGCCGTCGGTTGCGCCGGTTGCTTTTGCCTGGAAGGTGCCTTTGGAATAGTTAACGCCAAAGTTATCTGCAACTTTTACTTTAACGATATAAACGTCCTGGTTGCAGGTTGCTTCATAACGGGTGGTTTTGCCTGCGTCGTTAAGAGCTTTTGCTGCAGCTCTTACTTCGATATAATCGGTGCTGAAATCAATGGTTTCAACAGTTACAACAGTCTGTTCGGTTTTGTCACCGTTAAGTTCGGTTTTTGCTTCGGAAGAACCGCCGATCGCATAGGAAACGGTGGGTTTGCCTTCTTCGGTAACGGTGAAAAGACCGGTTGCTTCGTCGTAAGTACCTTTGTTTACAACGGTGGTGATTTTGTCATAACCGATCACGGAACCGCTTTTGGAATCGTTGATGCTGAAGTTGATGTTTTCGCTGATGGATTCCCAAACCTCATCGTTTGCGGAATAAACAGCCGGGTCATATTCGAGAACTTCTGCGGAAACAATTCCGGTGGATTCAACTTTAACGTTTTTATAAGTGTTGGGTTTAAAAATCATTGCGAAATAAACAGTGCCGCCAACGCCGTTGGTGTAATAGGTTGCGGAATTTCCGGTGCTGGAAGGCGGTGCGGTCCAAATGTCGGAATCGGAGATTTTGATATATGTGCCTGAGGCACTTCCGATAACTTCGGTGAGGTCAAAAACAGGAATGTCAGCAAAAGAAGTCACGCCCATGGTCGCGGTCATCATAACCGCAAGCAAAAGAGCAAGAGCTTTTTTCATGTTAAACTTCCTCCGTAATTTAATTTAGCTTTATTCGCAAAAGGTTTCTCTCTCCGAAGAAACTTTTTGCCGCAGTGACGATTTTACCGTTTTTCCACCCAAAACCCCAGCAAAATTTCAAAATCCGTCATTTTCGACTATTGAAAAAACTTTTTATATCAAATTTTTGTGACGGATTAAAACTCTTTTTCGGAGCATCTGGAAACACAGTAAAACCATTCCATAAACGGAATTTACTGCTTTCACAAAGTCATCAAAAAAGCCGGGCGGTTTTACCGCCCGGCTTTTTTTAAGTTATAACAAGCATTCTTCTTTCGCTTATCGTTTCTTCCGAAAGATCGTTTTCGGTCATAATTCTTTCAACCGAAGAACGGTGCCTTTTAGCAATATCCCATACCTTTTCTCCTTTTTCGGCATAGCACAGAAGAACCGAAAAATCTCCGTGCTCAATTTTATTTTCCGTGCTCAAGGAACAGTTTTTTACTGCTTCGGTGCTCAAAGAAGAAAACGCCGTTCCGTCAATAAGAATTTCCGACGAAATTTCCGCTTTTTTATCCCCGATCAAAACAAAATCCGTGTTTTTAGGCAAAACAGAAAGGCTTTGGAAAACAATGTTTTCTTCCGTTTGCAAAACATCGGCCTTTCTTTCAAAAACCTTTTCAAAATAAACCGGTGTTCCGTCGGAATCTTTCGCAAAAAGGCAGACCTTTGTTTCAAAAAAGCTTTTCCGTCCGGCGAAAACTTTAAGGCTCCGTTTTCCGTCCAGATATCCATAACCGTTTCTGCCGTTTCCGGAAGGTCGATTTTTTCCGAATACTGTTCAGTTTTCGATATCGGAAAAGCCTTTCCGATAAAGCTCATTTTTTCTCTTTCCGTTTTAAGTTCATAATCCGTTGAAAACATATCCGAAATAAAATCGGCCCGCTCTTTTCTGTAAACCCTTGCGGATATTCCGATTTTAAGTTTCACGATTACGCTTTGCCCATCCTCAAGCGGGGTGATTTCCGGAAAATCCGCCTCATATTTTGCGTCACAGATATCCGTCAGCAAAATTCCTTTAGCTTCAACCATTCTGCTTACCGGGAAAGAAAATTTTGAAAGAAAAATTCCGTTTTCTCCGGAATTTTCACCCGCCCAAAGCATTTCAACCCTTACTTCGCCCTTCGTCACGATTTTATCCTGTATAACGTGACATTCGGTAACTTCGCCAAAAGCCGCCGAGCGAAGGATTTTTCCAAAAGGAGGTTTTCCGTAACCAAGTTCCCCTTTTTCCTCAATGCTGAAATTTTTGTAAAACTCTCCGGCAAAAACGATAGCTTCTTCGCTTTCGGTTTTGCAAACTGTTCCCGCTCCTTTCGCTAAAGAAAGCGCCTTTTTTTCTTCGCCGCAAACCGCATGAAGCGAAATTTCTATGTTCCCGTTAAGGTCGATTCTCCTTTTGTTAACTGCGCGGCACCCGATTTCGGAAACCGCAACTTCCGCTTCAGCAGCGGCAACGTTTTCTCCGCAATCGAAACTTTGGCTGAAAGGCTGAAGCTGGCTGCAGGAACAAAGTTCCCCTTCTTCCGAAACATAGCTCACCTCTATGCTGATATTTCCCGAAACGGTCTCGGTTCCGTTTTCGTTAAGAACCGGAAATTTCACGGTTTTTGCGGTATATCGCAAAATTTTCATAACATCCGGAAAATAGTCCGGCAAAATCATCGAACATTCCACCGGAATCACCGCTTTTTTAACTTCCGGAATTTCACAGCAAAAAACTTTGCAAAAATCAGTATCAAGTTCCATAAAAATTCCTCTCCTTTTTGTTTTCTTTTCAAAACTTATGCAAAGAGGTTTTTGTTTAGAACAAAAAAACGGGCGGAGTTTCCGCCCGTTTTCTTATAATTCAACTGTATGCATCGCTATTCCCGCTTCGGTAATATCGATTATTCCGTAACTTGGAAGGCCTTCTCTCGGTCTTCCGCAGCTTCCCGGATTCATGATATAAAGTCCGTCGTCATAATCCGTCACCGCAACGTGGGTGTGACCGAAAAGAAGAATATCCGCTTCGTTTTTTCTGGCGAAAAGCTTGGCTATATTAAGATCCCCTTTAACGCCGAAACGTGCGCCATGGGTAAAGAAAATCGTCTTTCCGCCGAATTTTATAATATCATAATCCGGTTTATCCGTTCCCCAATCGCAATTTCCCGAAACGAAATAAATCTTTTTATCGTTATAAACATATTGAATAAGTTCAAGTTCTCTTTCGCCGTCGCCGAGATGTATAAAAATATCAGCGTCATCCTTGTGGCGTTCCATGATTTGTTCAAGAACGTCATAATTTCCGTGGCTGTCTGAAAAAACGACCGCTCTCATTTACGCAAAAACCTCCTTCTGGCGGAATATCGTAAAAAGCATTTTCATATTTTTTATTATATTCCGCTTTTTGTTTTTACACAAGGCGGATATCCATAAAATTTTATGAAAGGCGGAATTTCCTATGGATTTTAACCTTACCCCGGAACAACAAAACGCTCTTCTTGATGCCGCAAGCAAAAAACTCGGCATCAGCAGGGAAAAACTTGAAAACGCCGCAAAAACAAGCGACCTTGGCGTTTTCGGAAACATTGCCGCTCCGAAAATCCAGCATTACGCAAACAGCCCAAAGGAACTTGAACGTTTTCTTTCCGACCCAAAAAATCAGGCAATCATCAAAAAACTGATCGGAGGCGGCTGATATGCCCGATCTTTCCGAACAGCTTTCGGCAATTTTGCAAAACCCGGAAGCGCAGCGAAACATTCAGAACATGCTCGCTTCCCTTCAGCAAAATTCAGAACCTTCGAAAAATCAAAATTTTTCGGCGCCTTCTTTCGATTTTTCCTCACTCTTTAATCAAAGCCAACCTTCGGCGGAACCAAACCTTCCGAATATTGATATAAACATGCTCATGAAACTTCAGGGGATTTTTTCAAAAATGAACTGTGAGGACAGCAACGTCAATCTTCTTCGGGCGCTGCGCCCCCATCTTAAAAATCCCCAGAAAGTTGACGGAGCAATAAACATTCTTCGGCTCATGAGCGTTCTTCCCGCTCTTGAAGAATGCGGAATTTTCGGAGGTGGTCATAACTGAAATGGTACCACAACGATTATTCCGAGGAGGCGCTTTTTGAAATGCAAAGAGATGCGGAAAACCGGGTTCGCGAAATGCAGTCAAGAGCAAGGCTTCTTGGGGAAAAAGATTTTTCTCCGCCGCCGGTTTTTAACAAAAACCCAAATCCCCCTCAGCCTCAGAATCCTCTTTCCACGATTTTTGGAACCGGCGATAACGACAAAATCATAATTCTCGCGCTTCTATGGATACTTTGGAACGAAAAAGCCGACCCAAAGCTTTTGCTTGCTCTTTTATATCTTCTTCTTTAAAAAACTCCCTGCTTTTTAAAGCAGGGAGTTTTGATTTATTTTTTAAAACGGAAAACATTGTCGATGTCGGAATCCCAGAAAGCTTCGTAAGCTCTTCGGTACATTGCCCTTGCGTGGATTCTGTCGTGCCAGATAAAGCGGCGCAAAACTTTTCTTAAAGACCATTCTTCGCCGTAGCTTCCGTCGAAAACTTTGTTTTCAAGAAAGTTTTCCTGTTTTTCAAGCTCGTCAAAACCTTTCTGGCGGCAGGAAAGAATATCCGGGCCATTTTCAACTTCAACTCCGATTTCTCCGAAATAATATGAATTCACATTCATTGTGTGGTTATACATTTCTTCAGCGGTGGAAGGGATTTTTCCGTAAAAAGTTTCCCTCGGCGGAACGATGTTCATTTTTTTGTCCGGAACGGAATCATAAAGCCTTTCAAAATCCATTGCGGAGCGGAGCGCAAGAATTTTAAGTTTCTGATATTCTTCTTTAGTAAGAGGTTCCCTTTCGGAATCGAAAATAACGTCAGAATCCGCGTCGCAGATTCGAAGATCATCGTTCTTCTTTTCCTGAACAAGTTCAACTTCAAAAGGCTCTTCTGCTTCAAATCCGCCGTTTACCCAATCGAGCCAGCTTTCAATTTCCTTCGGAAATTTTGCTATTGCGTTTTCATAATTTCTTCCGCGAACGAAAGCACCCGGGAAATTTTCCGCATAAACAAGGCAGCCGCCTTCGTTATATTCGCAAACAGCTTTTATAATCATATTTTCCCCTCCGGTCAAATAATTATATAAAGAAAAAACCGACCTGCTTTCGCAAGTCGGTTTCGT
>JAFOYK010000194.1 GCA_017424665.1 Oscillospiraceae bacterium | reverse complement strand
GAATTTCTTTTGAAATTTCTTCGGCTTTTTCGTTTCCGCAATCGAAAATCGCCATCATTGTGGAACCTGCGCCGCTTATATAAGCCGCAATGGCACCGTTTTCGTAAGATTTTTCAATAATCTTTTCGCCGCCGGGAATAAGCGGAAGGCGGAAAGGCTGGTGGAGTTTATCTTCACAGCCGAGCTTGAGATTTTCATATTTCCCGGAAAGGAAAGAAGCGGTTATCAAAGCAGAACGGGAAAGATTGAAAACCGAATCTTTAAGGGAAACTTCTTTCGGCATAACGGCCCTTGCGTCTGCGGTTTTAAGTTCAAAAGGCGGAACAAAAGCCGCAAAAACAAGTTTTTCGGGAACTTCGGCTTTAACGTAACGCACGTTTTTTCCGTCCATTGCGTTTGCGGTGAAACCGCCGAGAAGAGCGGGGGAAACGTTGTCCGGGTGTCCTTCAATTTCAGCGGCGATATCGAGAAGTTCATCCTTCGTGAAATGTCGGCCGAGAATTTCGTTTGCTCCGAAAACGCCGCCGACTATACAGGCGGAACTTGAACCGAGACCTCTTGCGAAAGGAACGTTGTTTTCCTCGATTATTTTAAGTCCGCGGAATGGAAGCCCGGCTTTTTCGTAAACCTTTTTTGCGGAAAGGAAGATAAGGTTATCTTCACCGGTGGGGATTTCGCTGCCGTCTGCGGAAGAAATCTCACATCCCGGCGCCGCACCGATTTCAATGTAATTATAAAGATTCAAAGCGATTCCCAGGGAATCGAATCCGCTTCCGAGGTTTGCGGTTGAAGCGGGAATTCTTATTCTTAACATGGCTTTAAACTTCCTTACGATATATTATTCAAAAACGGGGATCTTTGACAGAAGTTTTCCGTGCTCATTTATTTTTTCTTCGAGCACAGAAATTTCGGAATCATTAAGCGGATTTGTGATATAGGCCAAATCGGAAACCTTTTCTGCTTTCAAAAGCAAAGCGGAAACATCATAATCGGTGCGGATGAAATATCTTTCGGAAACGGAATCTTTTTCAGCCGCGGCGCTTTGAGCACCGTCTTCCCAAAAAACGGATTTAATGTTTCCGTCAGTCTTTTCAGCCTCGATTATATCCGCAATTACGGAAGAAGCAGTAGGCATTTTTCCTGCGCCTTTTCCGTAAAAAAGAACTTCGCCGGTGGTTTCGGCTTTTATGAGCACGGCATTGAAAACATCGTTTACCGTTGCAAGCGGCGAATCGTTTTTGACCAATGCGGGCGAAACTTTTGCGAAGATTTTTCCATCGGAAAGTTGCTTTGCCCTTGCAAGAAGCTTTATCGAAAAACCGCATTGTTCAGCGGTTTTTACATCATCTGCGGAAATTTTGTCAATGCCTTCGGTCGGGATTTCGGAAGGCTTTAAAGTCTTTCCCCAAACAAGGGAAGAAAGTATTGCAATCTTGCGGCAGGAATCCCAGCCGAGAACGTCGGCGGAAGGGTCGCGCTCAGCATAACCGAGCTTTTGAGCATCGGAAAGCGCTTCGGAATAACCGGTGCCGAAACGGAACATTTTTGTAAGGATATAGTTGGTTGTTCCGTTAAGAATTCCGGCAATTTCGGTGATTCCGGCGGCGTTCATTGCGGAATAAAGCGGGCGGATAAGCGGAATTCCGCCGCCGACGGAAGCTTCGAAAAGGAAGTTTACGTTATGAGCACGGGCTATGCTCAAAAGTTCCGCACCTTTTTCCGCAACAAGTTCCTTGTTTGAAGTAACTGCATTTTTTCCGTTTTCCAAAGCGGATTTTATATAGGAATAGGCGGGTTCAAGCCCGCCTATACATTCCGCTACCGTTCCGACTTCCGGGTCGGAGAGTATGGCGGAAAAATCTTTCGTGTATTTTTCGGAATAGGGAACGTTTTCCAATTCCTTTATGTCAAGAACGTAGCCCAGTTCAACCGGTTTTCCTGCGGCGGAAGAAACTTCGGAATTTTTGTTCCAAAGAATTTCACAAACGCCGGAACCGACCGTTCCGTGGCCGAGAACTGCGATTTTCATGAAAATTTATTTCCTCTCTTTAAGGTTGCGGCAAGTGATAACGCCTTCGGTTGCGCGGAGCGCTTCCCTTAAAGTGTGGCCGTCGCATTTAAGATTTCCCGTGGTAAAGGAAATGGTGCAGGGTGCGGCGCCGTCGATGGGAATATTAAGGTTAAGGGTAAGGACGTTTGCGCCGTATTTGGAAAGAACGGAAAGAACGTTGGAAAGAATTCCGGGTTTGTCGATAAGGGTCATATAATAGTTGACTATCTTATCGCGGCTTTCGTCGCTGTAAACGGAAACGCCGTCCTTATATTTATAGAAAGCGCTTCGGCTTATTCCGGCCATTCTTGCGGCTTCGGAAGAGTTTTTTGCCTTTCCCTGAGAAAGAAGTTTTTTTGCTTCAATAACCTTCAAAAGAACTTCGGGGATAAGGTCGGAATCAACTACGATTTTTTCGGGATTCTCGTTCATAAAAAGTCCACTCCTTAAAAACGATTGTTTTTCGTACAAACACAAATATAACACCCCGAAGCAGAAAAAGCAATAGCTTTTTTTGCATTCGGGGTGAAAATTTTGATATTTATACTCCTTCAAGGTCGAAAGGCGGAATAAAACTTTCGGAAACAGCCTCTCCGTCCTGAACAAAAGCGTTTTCAATGCCGAGAGAAACGGCAAAATCAACAACTTCGTCATATTCCTCATCGGTGACTTTTCGGGAAAGTTCGGGGAATTTTTCTTCGGAACAATGGGGTGTGTATTGGTTCATGATGCTTATCCAGATTTTGTTGCCGAAATTTTCCCAAAGCCAGCGGAGAACTTTTTTGCTGTCGTCTGTGTGTCCGGGAAGAACAAGATGGCGAACGATTATTCCTTTTTTCATCATTCCGTCATCATCAAAAACCGGTTCTCCGGTCTGTTCAAGCATTTTTTTAAGAGAAGCGGAGGCATTTTCGAAATAATTTTTGGCATTTGAAAATTTTTCTGCCAAAGAATTATCAAAATATTTGAAATCCGTAAGCCAGATGTCGGCATAATTTTTTACGGCTTCAACGCTTTCCGGAAGTTCCCAACCGCCGGTGTTCCATACTATCGGAAGGAAAAGACCGTTTTTTCTCGCAATATCCAAAGCCGCGGTTATTTGCGGAGCATAGTGCATCGGAGTTACAAGGTTTATGTTGTTGGCGCCTTTTTTCTGAAGTTCAAGAAAAATTTCGGCAAGGCGTTCGATTGAAATAAGTTTTCCTGCTTCACCACGGCTTATTTCCCTGTTCTGGCAAAAAACGCAGCGCATGGTGCATCCGGAAAAGAAAACAGTTCCGGAACCTTCTTCGCCGGAAATGCAGGGTTCTTCCCAAAAATGAAGAGCGGCTCTTGCAACTTTAACTTCTTTTCCGCCGCCGCAAAAACCGTTTTTTCCTGCAAGACGGTTTGCACTGCATTTTCTCG
>JAFOYK010000197.1 GCA_017424665.1 Oscillospiraceae bacterium | reverse complement strand
GAAGGAAAGCAAGATGACGAGCGCGTTTGATAGCGGTGGTCAGCTGGCGCTGATGGCGTGCGCAGGTTCCGGTTACTCTTCTGGGAATGATTTTGCCTCTTTCAGAGAGGAATCTTCTGAGACGGGGAACATCTTTGTAATCGATTTCAGCGATTTTATCAACACAGAAAGCACAAACTCTTTTGCGGCTTCTTCTGTTGCGGTTCATGGGTCTTTCGGATCTTTCCATGGTTCTTTTCCTCCTTATAGATTTTCAGTTAAACAAGAATTTTTTGAGCTTCGTGCTCTCAGAAAGGGAGATCCTCATCATCGACAACGGTGAAGTCATCGGCGGAACCTGCGGAATAAACGACAGGTGCCGGTTCAGCAATGGGCGGAGCAAACTCGTTTCTTTCGGTATGGAAAGAAGGAGCTCCGGCATCTTTGCTTCTGGGAACGAATTCGACATTTTCAGCAACGATCTCAACGGATTTACGTTTCTGACCGGCTTTGTCTTCCCACATTCTGGTCTGGATGGAACCTTCGATAATGATGGGAGAACCTTTCTGGAAGTATTTGCAGACGAACTCGGCGGTGTTTCTCCATGCAACGATGTCGATCCAGTCGGTCTGACGGTCGGAACCCTTGGTGTAAGGGCGGTCAACGGCGATGGTGAAGCTGGTTACGGCGATTCCGCTGCCGGTCTGACGAAGTTCAGGGTCGGCGGCAAGTCTGCCAATAAGGGTCGCTTTGTTCATAGGATTTCCTCCTTATTCTGCTTTTGCAACGATCAGGGAACGGATTACGCCGTCAGTGATGTTGTAGTGACGATCGAGCTCTGCCGGGAAGGAAGGAGCGCTGGTGAAGTTAACAAGCACATAATAACCTTCGGTCTCGTAATTGATAGGATAAGCAAGTCTCTTTTTGCCCCATTCTTCAACACCGTCAACGGTTGCGTTTTCGGAGATAAGAGTGGTGAATTTTTCAACGAGAGCAGGGATTGCTTCCTCATTCTTGCAGCTGAATACCATAACGGTTTCGTAGCTCTGGGAAAGTTTTGCCATCTTTGATACACCTCCTTTTGGACTTTGGCCCCGCTTTGCGGAGCAAGGATGTTAGCTTTAAGTCATAAAGCAACATTGTTTATTATAACAGCCGAAAACCGGCTTGTCAACAGGAAAAAACGCGATTTTTAAAGAAATTTTGACATATCTGGCATGATGAAAAATTCGGAAGTTACGATAAAGCCCGCCAGCACAAAACTTGCGATAAGAGTGAGCGCAATGAAGATAAGAGGAACGATAAGACCGGTGCCGCCTTTTCTTGCAAAGAAAGCGGAAATGGTTTTTTCGTCCTTATCCATAAGGCTGGGTCTTGCTTTTTTGATATCCCCTACGACTTTCTGATAATAAAGACGGTTGAAAAACATCATAAGAGCGATGCGGATGATCCAGATAAGAAGACTTGCTATAACGGAATATATCGCAATGGCTTCCTGGTGGGGAACGTTCCAAATGATTTGGGAAAGCATTCCCATTTCAACGTACTGTTCCTGAACCATCTGGAAATCAAGAAGAAGGGTGGGGATGCTGAGAAGGGAAGTTACCGCAAAAACCGCAAGGCCAAGGCCATACATTTTACGGTAGAAAAGATAAAGATAGGAAAAAAGGAACGCGGAAAAGTTTGTGTCAAATTTTGCGCCTTTGGAAAAAGCGGCAAAACGGGGAAGAAAATATCCGACGTTGCTGCGAACGTAAACGGCGGCTTCCTTTGCGGAAACACCTTCAAAAGAGGTGGAAAAGCTTTCGGTGAAAATTCGGGTTCTTTCACGCTGAAATTCCTCAAAAGAGATTTCGCGTCTGTCTTTCTGGGTTTCTTCGGAAAGGGGAGCGCCGCAGCTTAAACAATAGCGGGAAATTCCGGGATTTTCGGTTCCGCAATTGGAACAGACGACTTTTTCCGAGGAGGGAGCTTCGCCGGGTTCGGGTTTATGAACGTGCGGAACAGAAGCGCTTTTCCATTCAAAATTTTCGCCGTGCTTTTCTTCGTTTGCACAGGCGGAATGTTCTTTATAGCAATCCCTGTGGTGCGGAGTTCCGCATTCGGGACAGACGACTATATCATCGCCGGATTCAAAATTTTTGCCGCAATAGGGGCAAGGGTTTCCGAGAAAGTTTTGCATATGGGTTTCCTTTCGTCAAAAAAGAATATATTTCTTTATTATATTATAAGTTTTTCCGAAAGGAAAATCAAACCTTTTTAAAAAAGTTAATAAATGTTTTACTTTTAAAAAAATTGTTTTTTTCTTAAAAAATCTTTTGACTATTGCGGATTAATAATATATAATATAATGTTGTATTATGTAAACTTATGCCCCTTTGGGCTTTACCGATTCGGAGGAATAAAAATGCTTGAATTTGAAGAACTTAAACTCAGACTTGTTGCTCTCGAACCCCAGATCGAAGATCTTAAAGATGCGCTCGGTCTTGAACAGTGCAAAGCCGAAGTAAGAAGACTTGAAGCACAGCAGGAAGACCCTAACTTCTGGAACGACGTTGAAACTTCCACCAAAGTTCAGCGTAAACTCAGCCAGCTCAACGGAAAGATCAATTCCCATAAAGACCTTGAAACCAGATATGAGGATACCATGACCCTTATTGAAATTGCTCTTGAGGAAAACGATCCCTCCCTTTATGACGAAGCTCTTCCCGAAGTTGAAAAGCTTGAAAAAGACGTTGATGAGCTCAAGCTCACCACTCTTCTTACCGGTGAATATGACGAAGGCAACGCAATCATCACTTTCCATGCGGGTGCGGGCGGTACCGAAGCTCAGGACTGGTGCCAGATGCTTTATAGAATGTACACCTGCTGGTGCAACAAACATCCGGAACTTAAATATACCCTTGTTGACTGGCTCGACGGCGATGAAGCAGGCGTTAAATCCGCAACCATCATCGTTGAAGGCCCCAACGCTTACGGTTTCCTTAAATCCGAAAACGGAGTTCACCGTCTTGTAAGGGTTTCTCCTTTCGATGCTTCCGGCCGTCGCCAGACTTCTTTCGCTTCTCTTGAAGTTATGCCCGAAATCGAAGACGACAAATCCATCGAAATCAAAGAAGACGATATCAAAATGGAAGTTTACCGTGCATCCGGTGCAGGCGGCCAGAAAGTTAACAAAACTTCTTCCGCAGTTCGCCTTATCCATATCCCCACCGGTATCACCGTTTGTTCTCAGATCGAACGTTCCCAGTATCAGAACCGCGAAGTTTGTATGAACATGCTCCGTTCCAAACTTGTTGAGATCAAAGAACGTGAACACCTTGAAAAAATCGAGGATATCAAAGGCGTACAGAAAGAAATCACCTGGGGCAGCCAGATCCGTTCTTACGTATTCATGCCTTACACCATGGTAAAAGACCACAGAACCGGTTTTGAAACCGGCAACGTTCAGGCTGTTATGGATGGCGAAATCGACGGTTTCATCAACGCTTACCTCAAACAGATGAACAAAGGCCAGTTCGAAGGCGGAAACGACGACCTTGCATAATTTGTATGCGCCCTTTGCTTAAAGGGGAGAGGGCCACATCGCGTAAGCGGTGGCGAGGGGATTCTTTTTAAGAATCAAAACTAATTAAAAAATTAAGCGGGAGTTTTCTCCTGCTGTTTTTATAGGTGATTTTATGATTAAAGCAGTTTTTATCGATATCGACGGCACTTTATTGGATTTTGAAGCCTGTGTTGAAGAATCCATGCGCGTTGGTCTTACCGAAAACGGAATCGAATATAAACCGGAGATGCTGGAAACTTTTCACCGCATCAACAACGGTCTCTGGCGCGACCTTGAACAGGGAAAGCTCACTTTCGAAAGACTTCTTGAGATACGTTGGGCAACCATTTTTGAAGCTCTTGGAATAGACCTCAACGGCCCGGAATTTGAAAAATATTTCCGTGCAAGACTTCATAAAAGCGCAATTCCAATGGCCGGTTCTTACGAAATGCTTGAATATCTTTCCGGAAAATACCGCCTTTTTGCCGCAAGCAACGGCCCTCATGAACAGCAGGTCGAAAGACTTCGCAAGGCGGATATGCTTAAATATTTTGAAGAGGTTTTCACATCCGGAAAAATCGGCGCGGAAAAACCCTCCGCCGATTTCTTTACATATTGCTTTGAAAAAGCCGGCGATATAAAACCGGAGGAAAGCGTTATGCTCGGAGATTCTCTCACTTCCGATATGAAAGGCGGCTTTGATTTCGGAATGGAAACCGTTTGGCTCAACCTTAACGGAAAAGAAGCTACCGAATGGCTTGACCATGAAATAAAATCCCTTGATGAGATAAAAAACATCATATAAAACAAAACTCCGTGCTCTGATTGAGCGCGGAGTTTTGTTTTGTGGATTATTAGAAAAGAGTTGGG
>JAFOYK010000140.1 GCA_017424665.1 Oscillospiraceae bacterium | reverse complement strand
CGCAAAGGCTCATTCCGTCTTTGGAAGAAAGAACGCTGTATTTGGTTTTTGCGGTCTTTGCGCCGGGGCGGGGTTCTTTATAAGCTTCAACAGTGTTGGTTTTTTCGTTTTTCAGAAGGAAATGTTCAAGAAAACCGCTTTGCTTTTTCGGAGTTCCTTTAACAACGCAAAGATATTTTTTTTCAAGTTCGCGGTCTTTGATTTTATCGTTGAGAACACGGAGAGTTGCCGCGTTTTTTGCCGCAATTACGATTCCGCAGGTGTTGCGGTCGATTCTGTTGCAAAGTGCCGGAACGAAGGAGTTTTCGTTTTTCGGGTCATATTCGCCTTTTTTATAAAGGTAATGCTGAATCCTGGCAATAAGGGTGTCGGCGCACCACTGGTCACCTTCGTGAACAAGAAGTCCGGCGGGTTTGTTTACAAGAAGGATGTTTTCGTCCTCGTAAACAACGGAAATATCCGAAGGAGCAAGCATGAATTCCGGGCGTTTTTCCTCGGCTTCAAAAAATTCGTCGGAAACATAGCACGAAACAAGGTCGCCTACGGAAAGGCGGGTTGAAATTTCGCAGCGCTTTCCGTTAAGCTTGATTCGTTTAAGGCGTATGTATTTATAGAGCAGGGAAGAGGGAAGTTTCGGAATGGCTTTCGTTATGAATTTGTCCATTCTCTGGCCTGCGTCGTTTTTGGAAAT
The DNA here is from genome assembly GCA_017424665.1 of Oscillospiraceae bacterium. Lineage (GTDB taxonomy): Bacteria > Bacillota > Clostridia > Oscillospirales > Ruminococcaceae > UMGS1668. Next base: position 5,314 of record JAFOYK010000140.1, on the reverse strand, counting down.
CGTAAATTCTTTCATTAAAATACCTCGTCGGAATGATATAGATAAAGTATAATATCTTCCGGAAAAATTATCAAGAGAAAAGGAGCGAAAAAGCTATGCCCTGTGAACATGACGGACACAGAAAAAGACTTAAAGCCCGTTTTGTAAAAAGCGGCCTTGATGATTTTGAACCGCATAATGTTCTGGAACTTCTGCTTTTTTACAGCATTCCGCGAAAAGATACAAACCCGATTGCGCATAAACTGATAAGCCGTTTTGGAAGCCTTTCCGGTGTTTTTGACGCAAAACCGGAAGAACTTATGAAAGTTGACGGAATAACCGAAAACACCGCCGTTTTAATTTCAATGGTTCCCCAGATGGCAAGAAAATATCTTGAAGACAAAGCCGATGCGCTCAATGCAATCGGCGGTTTTAAGGATATCGGAATGTATCTTATGCCGAAATTTGTCGGAAGAACCGTTGAAACTATAATGCTTGCTTCGCTCGATAATAAAAACAAGATAATTTCCTGCAACATAATTTCGGAAGGGGAAAGCGACCACGCAACCCTTTCGAAAAGAAAGGTTATGGAAGAAGCAATGCGTGTCGGTGCAACAAGAGTGATTCTTGCCCACAACCATCCAAGGGGCTTTGCAATGCCTTCTTCGGAAGATATTTACCTCACAAAAGAGATATATGCGCTTCTTTCCTCGGTCGGAATAGAGCTTGTTGACCACGTTATTTTTGCGGAGGACGATTTTGTTTCCCTTGCCGCAAGCGGAATCGATTTCCGAAAAAGATAATTTGAAAAAATTATAAAAAATTTTATAAAAAGGTTTGCATTTTGCGCTTCGGTGTGGTAGAATTCTAATGTTATGATTTTATGCGAAAAATTGCCAAAAAACGGACAAAACCGCTTGACAAAAGCATATTATCAAGATATAATAATTTCCGTGGCGTTGCGAGGGATTACTATGATTATTGATATTAAAGAATTGTTCGATGCGCCAGGCACAGAGATTCCGCTTTCCGTCGAAGTTGATTTGTCGGATGTGGATATTTGGGGACAGAAAATTTTTCGTTCCCCTGTGCGGATAAGCGGCGTTTTCAAAAACCGCTCCGGCTTGGTTACATTGAAGTACAGGGCTACCGCTGTGCTTGAATATAACTGTGACAGATGCGGTAAGGAAACATCCAAAGAAACTGAATACGAATTCGAACACTGGCTCGCTCGCGAGCTTGAATCCGGTGATGAAAACGATGATTACATCCTCGTACCGACGGGTATGCTTGATGTAGACGAGCTTATCATGACCGACGTTACGCTCGAAGTTCCGTTCCAGCTTCTTTGCCGCGAAGACTGCAAAGGGCTCTGTCCCGTGTGCGGATCGGATTTAAACGTAAAGACCTGCAATTGTAATCAAAAGCAGATCGACCCCCGCCTTGAAAAATTAAAAATGCTGCTCGACAGCTAAGAACTAATTCTGTTAAGGAGGTGCTCATCATGGCGGTACCGAAGAGAAAGGTTTCTAAAGCAAGAAAAAATACTAGACGCTCCAATGTTTGGAAGCTCTCTGCCCCGGCATTCTGCAAATGCCCCCAGTGCGGCGAACTTAAAACTCCCCACGTAGTATGCCAGAACTGTGGATACTACAAAGGTAGAGAAGTCGTCAAAGTCGAAGAAGCATAATCTTTGCAAAACAGGAGAGGGTCGAAAGATCCTCTCTTTTTTGTTGCAAAATTTATCTTTGGCTTATCGAAAAAGAAAACGAGGTGATTTTGTGTCCGATATCCTTTTCAAAAAAGACGGTTTTGTTTTTTCATACCGCGTTGCCGGAATTGCCGTTCATGACGGTAAGGTTCTTTTACAAAAGCCGACCAATGAAGACTTTTACGCTTTCCCCGGAGGGCATGTTGAATTAGGCGAAACCAATGAGGAAACTCTTATCCGTGAATTTAAAGAGGAAATCGGCGCGGATATAAAAGTCGGGGAACTCCAATGGGTTGCAGAAGCCTTTTTCCCTTGGGGAGAAAGCCCCTGCCACCAGATATGCCTTTATTATGCAATTGAAATAACCGACGAAAACATTCCGAAAGACGGAATGTTCATGGCGAAGGAACACCTTGAAGACCGTAATTTTGACCTTGAATTCCATTGGGTTCCTATCGAAAAAACAGCGGAGCTGGAAATTTATCCTGCTGATTCCGCAAAACTCCTTCCCGAACTTGGAAAGGGAGTAAAACACTTTGTTTATAAGGAATAATTATAGACAAAACTATAGAAATAATAAAAATAATTTGTTATAATATAATGTAAACATTTTATTCCGAAAGGAGGCCGGAGTGTTGGCAGTTTTGATTTCCTCTGTTGAAAAAAATTCCCATGCGGAAAAAGCAGGAATTTCAGTCGGCGAAAGTCTTGTTTCCATAAACGGAAACCAGATCAAAGACGTTCTTGACTACCGCTTTTATATGACCGATAAAAAGCTTGAAATCGAGCTTTTGAAAGACGGCGCAACCAGAACGGTAACGCTTGAAAAACAGGAATATGAAGATCTCGGTCTTGATTTTGAAAACTATCTTATGGATAAAGAACATTCCTGCAAAAACAAATGCGTTTTCTGTTTCATCGACCAGATGCCTCCGGGAATGAGAAAGACCCTTTATTTTAAAGACGATGACTCCCGTCTCGGATTCCTTTTCGGAAACTACGTTACTCTTACCAACCTTGAGGAGGAAGATATCGACCGCATTATCAAAATGCGCCTTTCTCCGATAAACGTTTCCGTTCATACCATGAACCCGAAGCTCAGGGTTGAAATGATGAAGAACCCCCATGCGGCGGATTCTCTTGAATATCTTAAAAAGATGGCTGAAGCGGGAATAACCCTTCATCTCCAGTTTGTTCTCTGTCCGGGAATAAACGATGGGGAAGAGCTCCGCTACAGCTTCAGCGAAGTTGAAAAACTCGGACCTTCCGTCGAAAGCGCAGTCTGCGTTCCGGTCGGTCTTACAAAATGCAGAGCAGGCCTTCCTAAGCTCACTCCTTTTGATAAAGAAGGCTCTCTCGAAGTTATTAAAATTGTTGATGAATTCCGCGCGGAATGTATGGAAAAATACGGCGAACCGGTTTTCTATGCCGCTGATGAATTTTTCATCAAAGCGGAACTTCCGTTCCCGGAATATGAATATTACGGTGAATTCACCCAGCTTGAAGACGGCGTAGGCCTTTGCGCGCTTCTCAAGCACGATTTTTACGAAGCGCTCGATTATTTCCCGGAAGGGGAATATCACCGCCACGTAACGATTCCCACCGGCAAAGCCGCTTTCTCCACCATAAGAGAACTTGCGGATGCCGCGGAAAAACGTTACAGCGGCCTTAAAATCGACGTTCTGCCGATGGAAAACGAATTCTTCGGCGAAAAAATAACCGTTACCGGCCTTCTCACCGGCGGAGATATTGCAAAACAGCTCAAAGGAAGAGAAAACGGCGACGCTGTGCTCATTTGCGAAAGCACATTGCGCTACGAGCACGATAAATTCATCGACGATACCACTCCCGAATGGGTTGAGCACGAACTTGAAGTTCCGGTGCTCATGGTTCCGAACGATGGCTATAAACTTCTTTGCGCAATGCTCGGCGAAGAAGCGGAAAATGAATGTGATGTAATTTACGGATAAATTCCGTTTGGAGGAATATAAAAATGGCAAAACCTATTATTGCAATCGTGGGTCGTCCTAACGTAGGTAAATCCACCCTTTTCAATAAGCTTACCGGCAAGCGCCTTGCAATCGTGGAAGATACCCCCGGCGTTACCAGGGACAGACTCTACTGCGAATGTGAATGGCTCAATCACACCGTTATGCTTGTCGATACCGGAGGTATCGAACCTAAAACCGATGACGGAATCCTTTCCAAAATGAGAGTCCAGGCAAATATCGCAATTGAAAGCGCGGATGTTATCATCCTTGTTACCGACCTTAATTCCGGTGTGACCGCAAACGACGCAGATATTGCTTCCATGCTCCTCAAAAGCGGAAAACCCGTTGTTCTCTGTGTAAACAAATGCGACAGAATCGGTGCTCCGCCCGCAGAATTCTATGAATTCTATAATCTCGGTCTCGGCGATCCGTTCCCGGTTTCTTCCGTTCACGGCAACGGAACCGGCGACCTTCTTGACGAATGTTTCAAACATATCGATTTCGACAAAGAAGATGATGACGATGATGATAAAATCAAAGTAGCCATCATCGGCAAACCGAACGTTGGTAAGAGCAGCCTTGTTAATAAAATTTCCGGCGAGGAAAGAGTTATCGTTGCGGATATGGCAGGAACCACCCGCGACGCCACCGACACCGAAGTTGAAAACGAATTCGGCAAATTTGTCCTAATTGATACCGCAGGTATCCGCCGCAAAAGCAGAGTTGACAACGAAATCGAAAAATACAGCGTACTCCGTTCCTATATGGCAGTTGACCGCAGCGATGTTTGCGTAATTATGATCGACGCGACCGAAGGCTTTACCGAACAGGACAGCAAAGTTGCCGGTTACGCTCATGAACAGGGAAAAGCCTGCGTAATCGCAATCAATAAATGGGACGCAATCGAAAAAGAAACCAATACTATGAACGAGTTTACCAAAAAGCTCCAGACCGACTTCAGCTTTATGTCCTATGCTCCGTTCGTGTTCATTTCCGCAAAAACCGGCCAGCGTCTTAACAAACTTTTTGAGCTTATCGTTTCCACTTACGAGCAGAACTGCAGAAGAATTTCCACCGGTATGCTCAACGATATGCTCGCTTATGCAACCGCAAAAGTTCAGCCGCCGTCCGATAAAGGTAAGCGCCTTAAGATCTATTACATGACCCAGGCTTCCACCAATCCGCCTACTTTTGTAACTTTCTGCAACCGTGCCGATCTTTTCCATTTCTCTTACCGCCGTTATCTTGAAAACCAGATAAGAGAAACTTTCAGCCTTACCGGAACCCCTATCAAAATGGTCGTTCGCGAACGCGGAAACGATAAAGGCTGATTTTTCCCATTCTTTGTCCTGTGGAGGATTGAATGAACGAATTTCCTAATGTTATAATCGTATATGCCGTAACGGCTCTTGTGGCCTATCTCATAGGCAGTTTCAATATGGCTATACTTATTTCCAAGTATCATAAATTAAGTGATATACGTGAACACGGAAGCGGAAATGCGGGCATGACCAATATGCTCCGCATTTTCGGAAGAAGAGCCGCAACCTGGACTTTTATCGGAGACTTTTTAAAAGGCGCGATAGGTGTTTTCGTTGCCCGAGAAATCGGAAAAGACCTTCAGATGAACCTT